>NZ_FNQE01000069.1 GCF_900107485.1 Proteiniborus ethanoligenes | reverse complement strand
GTGGCTGCTTCTAAGCCAACATCCTGGTTGTCTGTGTAGTCTTACATCCTTTTCCACTTAACTTGTACTTTGGGACCTTAGATGGTGGTCTGGGCTGTTTCCCTTTTGACTATGAAACTTATCTCTCATAGTCTGACTCCCAAGTCTATGACTGTGGCATTCGGAGTTTGATAGGTTTTGGTAACGTATAGACGCCCCTAGACCAGTCAGTGCTCTACCTCCACGTCACTTTTTCTTGAGGCTAGCCCTAAAGCTATTTCGAGGAGAACCAGCTATATCCGGGTTCGATTGGAATTTCACCGCTACCCACAGGTCATCCGATAGCTTTTAAACGCTAAGCGGTTCGGTCCTCCATTGAGTTTTACCTCAACTTCAACCTGCCCATGGGTAGGTCACCCGGTTTCGGGTCTACGACATGCAACTATGACGCCCTATTAAGACTCGGTTTCCCTACGGCTCCGTACCTGAAGTACTTAACCTTGCTGCATATCGTAACTCGTTGGCCCGTTCTACAAAAAGTACGCGGTCGTTCTTATATAGAACTTCCACTGCTTGTAAACATAGGGTTTCAGGTTCTTTTTCACTCCCCTCCCGGGGTTCTTTTCACCTTTCCCTCACGGTACTATTCTCTATCGGTCACCAGGTAGTATTTAGCCTTGGGGGGTGGGCCCCCCTGCTTCCCACAGGGTTTCACGTGTCCCGTGGTACTCTGGAACTCGGCTAGTAACTCTAATTGTTTCGTCTAATGGACTTTCACCTGCTATGGTGGGACTTTCCAGACCTCTTTGACTACAATTATTGTTTCCATATCGCCGGTCCACAACCCCGGTAAAGTAAACTTTACCGGTTTGGGCTTTTCCCCGTTCGCTCGCCGCTACTTAGGGAATCGAGGTTTCTTTCTTTTCCTCAGGGTACTTAGATGTTTCAGTTCCCCTGGTTTGCCTTCTATCTACCTATGGATTCAGTAGATGATGCCTAAGGTTCTCCTTAGGCGGGTTTCCCCATTCGGATATCCACGGATCTAGGTCTACTTGCGACTCCCCGTGGCATTTCGGTGCTTATCCCGTCCTTCGTCGGCTCCTGGTGCCAAGGCATTCACCCTATGCTCTTAGTATCTTGACCAGTTACTATTGTAGTTTTATTTCTAAAACTTCTTTTGACGCTGTGTAGTTTTCAAGGTACAA
>NZ_FNQE01000068.1 GCF_900107485.1 Proteiniborus ethanoligenes | reverse complement strand
TGAACATGCCCCTGTCAAGTAGACAGTGGTAAAAATAAAAATCTTTCTACGCCAATCGTTGAACAATGGTTGGCGTAGACTCATTCTATGCAACTTTATTCTGCAAGTAATTTCTGTACTCTATTGGTGTCATACACTTTAATCGCCTTTGATACCTATGATTATTGTAATACTCTATATAATCAACAATAGCAGTTTCTAATTCGGAGTATGAATTGAATCTTCTAAGGTAATACATTTCAGATTTTAACATGCCCCAGAATGCTTCCATAGGTCCATTATCAATGCATCTTGACACTCTGGACATGCTTTGTATCATACCTGCATCATCGAGTTTCTTTTTAAATGATTTACTCGTATACTGGAAGCCCCTATCGCTATGGAATATTGGTTTTGCATCTAGATACTCTGAATGTGCAATATCAAAGGTTTTGAATACAAGCTCATTATTATTAGAGTGGCCCAATACAAATGATACAATACTCTTATCTGAAAGATCTAGTATTGCACTTAGATACGCTTTACCACCTAATCCATATTTCATCTCTGTCACGTCAGTAAGCCATTTCTCTCCAAATTCCTTAGCTTCAAAATTGCGGTTAAGAATATTATCTGCAGTAATTTCAGGAGTGGACTTGATGTAGTTCTTCCTCTTTCTACGACATACTGATTTTAGTTTTAAGATACTCATAAGACGATAAATTCGTTTATGGTTAACTCTTAAATTATGTTCACGATTAAGCTTTATTGTCATTTGTCTATAGCCAAGAATTCCATTTTTCTCTTCATAAGCATCTTTTATTAAAGAAATTAATTTTATATTAAACTCCTCATTGGAGCTTTCTTTTCTATTAAGCCATTTGTAGTATGATGATCTTTGTATTCCTGCAAAATTACATAATTCTATTATTGGGTATCTTTTAGTATCATGTAAATCACTAATTGCAAGATATATATTCTCATGTCTAACTTGGCTTAACGCCCCCTTTCTATCTCTTCCAATTTTTTTAGGAAATCAATCTCCATTTGTTTTCTTCTATTTTCTGCTTGTAATAATTTATTCTCAGCTCTAAGCTTCTCTACTTCCGACATTTCATCTTCTGATTTTCTCTTACCTCTTTTGTCTTGAAGAGCTTCTATTCCATGGTTTTCATATTTAGTAACCCATGAATATACCTGTGGATATGATACTTGGAAGTGTTGTGCAGTATCAGCATAATTATTTTGATTTTCTATACAGTATTTTACTATTTCTATTCGTTCATCATAGGTTGTTTTACGTCCTTTAGTCATGGTTGATGA
>NZ_FNQE01000067.1 GCF_900107485.1 Proteiniborus ethanoligenes | reverse complement strand
AGGGTGTATGGCTCCTTTAGAATATAGAAACCACACACCCAAAAGTGCATAAAACTTAATTAAATTAGTTGTCTACTTGACAAGGGTCAGTTCAATTGCTCCTGAGGAGGGCTTGTGTTGTTGCTTTTGTTGGGTTGTTATCGTTTAGGGTGTTGATGGACCTTCTTTGATAGTTAGTATAAAGTATTTGTTATCATGTTTGACATAGACCGTTGCTTCTCCGTTAGAAAAGCCTATTGACGTATTTGTTCCCTTAATGTTGTCCCCCTCATCGAAACCATTCAACCATATTCCTTCATTTGGTGAATTCGAACCCACACGTATATTGTTACCAACCAGTGTAGTATCCTCTTTGACATAATAAGTTAACACTATCGGTTTATCAATTGTTCCTTCTCCTATGCCCAAGGTTGCTTCACCTTTATAGGCTGCAACATTATCGCTAACATTAGGATATACGGTTGGCATAAAATTATTGATAGCTACTGTTTTACCACCTGGGTTTTCCACCAATACGTCAATTGAACCACTATCTTCAATAGTTATTTTACCGTTCACACCTGTAATAGTGTAATCAGAATTATCCTGGGCACCCTTTACGATTAGTTTTGCAGAATCTTTTATAATTACTCCAGCTGGACTATGAACTACAGCATTTGGGCCACCTTTTTGGCTTGTTACACTTACTTGTACACTATCCTGGAGAGTTAGACTGCAATAGCCAGTAAGTGATATTCCTGATCCTCCTTGTCCTGTATTAGGATGGCCTGTATTTATTATTTCTAATATACCATCTCCTTTTATAATAGTATTTCCATCAAGAGTCAATGTACCGCCATTCCAATTTCTAGTTATCTTGTTTTCACCTTTAACTTGGATATCAAAAATAAATGTTTCAGACTGCAAATTAGCCAAATAACTACCGGTAAAACCATTCATGGTTAAAGTATTATTGAAGTAACTCCATCTAAGGGTGTCATTTAAATTTTCACCGTAGCCATCACTTTCTATTATGCCATTCCTCAAAGTTACCACATTGCTATTATTATCAGAGTTTATCAGAAGTTTCTTATTCGGTGCCCCAACGGTTACCGCTACGGTTACATCGTTGGCTGGCATGGTGAAGGTGAATTCTTGGCCGATTTTATCTGGAGTTTCCGCTAAGTCGACAGTATCTGAAATATCATTATCACTACCATCTTTTACAACAATGCCAAGGAGTTGATTAGTTGACAAGTCTTTAACATCTACAGTTAATGTAACAACATTTCCTGGGGTACTCTTATCATGGGTTACTGTTACTACCAATCCATCCAATTCAGCACCTTTATCATCAGTGTATATAATGGTTGGAGGATTTACTGTTACTTCAACATTTCCTGTAATTACGTTGTATGCAACTTGATCATCTGGTGTAAATGTCCATCCAAAATCACCTGTGGCGTTTACTACTGTTGTATCATCTGTCCAAGCTAGTGTTCCTGCTACTGCTTCATTAGAAGCATTCTTAAATGTTCCACTTAGAGTAGAGTCAGCTAGTGTTTGGCCTACTGTTA
>NZ_FNQE01000066.1 GCF_900107485.1 Proteiniborus ethanoligenes | reverse complement strand
TAATAAAGTTGGTCTTTGAAAATTGAACAGTGAGAAGCCAGTAAAAAGGTTTACAGTCGAAAGACACAAAAACCAAACAATTTTAATGAGTAGGAAAACTTTAATTTGAGAGTTTGATCCTGGCTCAGGATGAACGCTGGCGGCGTGCTTAACACATGCAAGTCGAACGAGTTACATTAGAGGAAGTTTTCGGATGGAATCTAATGTAGCTAGTGGCGGACGGGTGAGTAACGCGTGGGAAACCTGCCCTATACAGGGGAATAGCCTCGGGAAACCGGGATTAATACCCCATAAAACTCTAGAATCGCATGATTCATGAGCCAAAGATTTATCGGTATAGGATGGTCCCGCGTCTGATTAGCTAGTTGGTGAGGTAAAGGCTCACCAAGGCGACGATCAGTAGCCGGCCTGAGAGGGTGAACGGCCACACTGGAACTGAGACACGGTCCAGACTCCTACGGGAGGCAGCAGTGGGGAATATTGCACAATGGGGGAAACCCTGATGCAGCGACGCCGCGTGAGCGAAGAAGGCCTTCGGGTCGTAAAGCTCTGTCCTAAGGGAAGAAGAAGACGGTACCTTAGGAGGAAGCCCCGGCTAACTACGTGCCAGCAGCCGCGGTAATACGTAGGGGGCGAGCGTTATCCGGAATTACTGGGCGTAAAGGGTGCGCAGGCGGCCATTTAAGTCAGATGTGAAAGGCTACGGCTTAACCGTAGTTAGCATTTGAAACTAGAAGGCTTGAGTGCAGTAGAGGAGAGTGGAATTCCTAGTGTAGCGGTGAAATGCGTAGATATTAGGAGGAACACCAGTGGCGAAGGCGACTCTCTGGACTGCAACTGACGCTGAGGCACGAAAGCGTGGGTAGCGAACAGGATTAGATACCCTGGTAGTCCACGCCGTAAACGATGAGTGCTAGGTGTTGGAGGAGACATCCTTCAGTGCCGGAGCTAACGCATTAAGCACTCCGCCTGGGGAGTACGTACGCAAGTATGAAACTCAAAGGAATTGACGGGGACCCGCACAAGCAGCGGAGCATGTGGTTTAATTCGACGCAACGCGAAGAACCTTACCAGGGCTTGACATCCCTCTGCCGTAGCTAGAGATAGCTATTTATCTTCGGATACAGAGGAGACAGGTGGTGCATGGTTGTCGTCAGCTCGTGTCGTGAGATGTTGGGTTAAGTCCCGCAACGAGCGCAACCCTTGCCTTTAGTTGATAACAGGTAAAGCTGATAACTCTAGAGGGACTGCCGGTGACAAACCGGAGGAAGGTGGGGATGACGTCAAATCATCATGCCCCTTATGTCCTGGGCTACACACGTGCTACAATGGCCGGTACAACGGGTAGCGAGGCTGCGAAGCCAAGCCAATCCCAAGAAGCCGGTCCCAGTTCGGATTGTAGGCTGCAACTCGCCTACATGAAGTCGGAGTTGCTAGTAATCGCAAATCAGAATGTTGCGGTGAATGCGTTCCCGGGTCTTGTACACACCGCCCGTCACACCATGAGAGTCGGTAACACCCGAAGCCAGTGAGCTAACCGTAAGGAGGCAGCTGTCGAAGGTGGGATCGATGATTGGGGTGAAGTCGTAACAAGGTAGCCGTATCGGAAGGTGCGGCTGGATCACCTCCTTTCTAAGGAAAATAAGCTTCTCACTGTTTAATTTTGAGAGACC
>NZ_FNQE01000065.1 GCF_900107485.1 Proteiniborus ethanoligenes | reverse complement strand
CTTAGTGTAAAATAATTGTAGGAAAAAATATAAAAAGAATAGCCCCATATGTTATGATGGAAGTGTCAAAGCAACACACCAAAACACAGAGGAGGCTATTCTTATGAATACAATTATACACGAAATAGTAGAAAAAATCACCCTGGATATGAAAAATAATTTAGAGGACCTAATATTAGATAGTAAAGACATTTCTCATTTCATCATAAATACAGGAAAATCCCTAGATGAAATAGGAGTTAAAATAGTGAAGGAAGCTCTAGAAATGCTTGATGAGACCATTAGGGAGTCAAGCACTAGAAAAAAGGAATACTACATTCAAAGAAGAAATGATAAAAAAACACTAATAACAAAATTTGGAGAAGTTAACTATCAAAGAACCTACTACAAGAATAAAAAAGATGGAAGCTATGACTACCTATCAGATAGGATGGTTGGAATAGAATCCTATGAAAGAATGGATTTATCCTATGAAGCAGAATTAATAAAAGAAGCAATGGATAACTCCTACCATAAATCAGGAAAAAAAGTATCCCCTAATACACAAGTAACCAAGCAGACAGTCCTAAATAGCATAAGGAAACTAGGTAATGTAGAGAACAAAGATGCAGAACTAAAGACTAAGAAAAAAGAAGTAAAGATAATTTACATAGAAGCAGACGAAGACCATGTAGCCATGCAAGATGGTAAAAATAAAGAAATAAAACTAATTTATGTTCACGAAGGAAAGAAATTTAAATCAAAAGATAGATATGAACTAATAAACAAAAGATACTTCACAGGCTCCTTAAAAGACACAGAAGATTTATGGCTAGAAGTAGCAGACTATTTAGAAGAAGCCTACAACTTAGATAAGGTAGAAAAAATCTACCTTTCAGGCGATGGAGCAAGATGGATAAAAGAAGGATTAAATTGGATAAAAGGAAGCCAATATGTACTAGACTACTTTCACCTATCCAAATATGTAAGAAAAGCTACAGCCCACCAGCCCCACACCTTTAGCAACCTATGGAACTATATAAACCAACACAATAAAGAAGCAACCAGGGATCTATTAAATATCATAATAGAAGAAACAAAATCAGAAACCAAGAAAGAATCAGTTAAAGATTGTAAAAGATACATTCTAAATAATTGGGAAGGAATAATAAGAAGGTATGAAAAAGAATATGTAGGCTGCAGTGCAGAAAGTCACATTAGCCATATACTATCCTCCAGGCTAAGTTCAAGACCCCTAGGATGGAGTAAAATAGGAGCAGACCAAATGGCAAGACTAAGAGTATACAATGCCAATGGTGGAGACCTTTATGAACTAATGAGTAAAAAGAAAAAAGATCAAGCAAGAGAAGAAAGAATAATAGAGTTAGAAAAAAGACTAGTTAAGAAAAAATTAAGAAGCTCAATACCAGAAAGTCTAGATAACATCCCATACATAAGTGATGGAAGAAGGAGCTGGCAAAGACAAATATTAAGAACAATGAGGGGTGCCTAAGATAGATTTAAACATCTCTTAAAATCAATAATGTGGAAGTTAAATCTATAATAACCAGAATCAACTATAAAATCATATAGTTTATTTATAGAGCCTAAATATTATCAAATAAAGTTAAGAGCTTTGAAATGAGATAATTACAGGCTACATCAAACAAGGGGAAAGTATAATTATTATTTTCCTACAAATTATTGACACGATC
>NZ_FNQE01000064.1 GCF_900107485.1 Proteiniborus ethanoligenes | reverse complement strand
TTTCTGCATGTGCCTTATTTAGTTGCATAATTAGATCATGGCAAGATATGAAATATGCCATATTTCTGTTCTTAGCTGCAGCAATCCCAATTGCAACAGCTAAGTGAGTTTTACCAACGCCAGAAGATCCAAAGAAAAGTATATTCTCCTTATTCTCTAGAAATCTTAAACTTTCAAAATCTAACAATTGAGCTTTGTTTATAGATGGCTGAAAATCAAAATCAAAGTCTTGTAGTGTTTTTTCAAAAGGAAACGCAGATACTGATATTTGAATTTTTGAAGCTCTATCGTTCCTAAATTCTAATTCTTTTTCAGTTAATTCTAAAAGAGCATCTGTAAACGGAATTTCTTTCTTAGTTATTTCTTCCAAATAGTTTGGTAAAAAGCTTCTGAATTTCTCTAACTTAAGGGTTTCTAAATTGTTAAGTAGTTTATTATAGTTACTCAATTAATCATTCCTCCAAAAATATATCCATGTTTTTTAAATTTTGTTCTATGAAGTTTTCTATATCTTCATCAGAATAATGTTTTAGTGCATCTGATTTAAGTATTTCTTTTGCATGGTCAATTTTATAGTGAAGAATTTTTTCAGATATCTTATGACAAGCTATTAAATCTTTAGTATAATATATATAAAGTTCAGAGTCTTTCTCTGATACTGTTAAGTATTTACCTATATAGCTTGTAGGTACTGAGTATTTCTTCCCTTTATACCTAATCATAGATTCTTTGGATACCTTATACTCTTTTTCGTGGTGGAAATATGATAGAAGGATATCCATTGGTGGTAATGGGTTTAAATACTCTTTTTCTTTTAAAAATCTAATAAATGGAACTTCATATGTTGCTTGTGAAATCTCATTATTAATTTCATAGTTAAATACTTCAACTATATTTTCTAACTCATCAAAGCTATCAAATTCTTCATTATATGGTGTTAATCTATCTACTAATTTAGCTAAAGTTTCTACTTTACCTTTAGTTTCAGGTCTATAGGGCCTACAAGTAATTACTTCAAATCCAGCATCAATCGAAAAGTATTTAAAATCTTGATTGATAGTTACATTTTTAAAGGTTGTCTTACTTCTATCTACAACAGTAGACATATTATCAAAGAGGATTTCTTTAGGTACACCTCCAAAATATTTAAATCCTTGAAACAAGCATTCAAACAATGTTTTTTGTGTTCTATCAACAGTTAGTTTTAAATATTTCAACCTTGAATAACCTAAAACCATTAAGAATATATTTACTTCAAATATTTCACCTTGCCTGCTAATTATGGTAATACTTTCTTTCCAATCTACTTGAGCTTGGAGTCCTGGGCTTGTATCAAATCTAATTGTTGCTTTTTTTATTTCTTCTTTTTTATGGTTTTGGATAAAATTATTAACTGTATGATAACCACCATCGTAGCCTTTTTTCTGAATAAATTTGAATACTGCCATGGAGTTTGAACCCCAGTTATCTACTTTATCGATAATTATTTCTTTAAAATCATCAATTTTACTTTTAATATCTCTAGGTTTTCTTGATTCAGCATTTGTACCATTAAGATATTTATCAACTGTTCTTCTATCACAATTAAATCTTCTAGCTAATTCACTTTTATTCAATACACTTATATCCTCCTTAATCAGTTTTAGTTGATTAAATACATCTTTTCGCATAATATTTCTCCTGTAGTTTTAGAAATATTATACAAGAAAAATGTACAAATCTGTGCATTTTGAGATTCTAATTTTTGTGCATTTTCATTTTATCATTTACA
>NZ_FNQE01000063.1 GCF_900107485.1 Proteiniborus ethanoligenes | reverse complement strand
TCTAATAGGTTTATTTAAGCGTGCCCTTTTTTGGATAATTATTTATTTACATATTTTCAAACATTTTTACTTGACATTTCATAGTTGGTCTCCTTGTATTATTAATTACCTTTTATATATTTTATTGCAGAAGGTATTTTGTTAACTATATCTCCTGCTATAAGACCGTATTCTCCTTTTTCCATTGCTGCCATGTCGCCCGCTAATCCATGAATAAACACTCCTGCTATTGCAGCATTTAGAGGCCTTATGCCCTGCCCAATAAAGCTTCCAATTATACCACTTAACACATCCCCGCTGCCTGCAGTGGCCATCCCTGGATTTCCAGTAGTATTAATATAAACCTGCCCTTCTGGACTTGCTATTACCGTATTCGCACCTTTTAACACAGTAATTGCTTTAAAGATTTTAGCTGTTTGTTTACAATATTTTATCCTATTTAGCTGTATTTCTTCTGTAGTTATATCTAATAATCTGCTCAATTCACCAGGATGAGGAGTTATGATAGTTTCATATGTTCTTGAAGTCAGAGTCTCCCTTTCCTCTGCAATACAATTTATTCCGTCTGCATCCAACACTATAGGCTTATAGCTAATGCTCAAAATCTCTTTAACCAAACTAATTCTTTCAGTATCTTTTCCCATGCCTGGTCCTAAAACCAAGCAATCTAAATTAGAAGTAGCTTCTAATATTTCATCTGCTCCAGCTTGAATAAAGTTGCCTTTATTCTCACAATCTATAGGAATAGTTATGGATTCTACTACTAATGTCTCTATTATCGTGCTTAATGAAGCAGGCACAATTGAATAAACCAATCCACTTCCACTTCTAAGACTAGCTATAGTTGCCAAGGCTACAGCCCCTGTCATTCCTCTGCTTCCACCAACAATCCCCAGCTTTCCATAATTACCCTTATGACTATCCTTTTTTCTTTCAGGAATAATACTGGATACGAATTCTTTATCTATTATAGTGAAATCGCCGGGTTTAAATTCTATATCTATATCATTTTTTGGTAACATACTATGGTTCTCTTCTGCAATTGCAAAGGCTATTGCATTATCCTTGCTATGGCTAATTGTTATATGTATGTTAGAAATCTTATTATTTTCTGCTATTTCCTTTGCTCTACCATAAAGAGCTACATATGGCTCTGATGATGGCTTATGCTTTATTTCAATATCAGTCCACTTAAAACCGCTGATTCCACTTCCTAGTGCTTTGCTTACGGCCTCCTTTGCAGCAAAAATCCCTGCTATAGTATTGATATTATTATGTTTTTTGTTAATGTATTCTATTTCCCTAGATGTAAAGATTCTATTTATAAAATTTATGTTTCTATCTATAGCTTTTTTTATTCTGTCTATTTCTATAATATCTATTCCACTGCCCTTAATCATTATTCCACCTCATTATAAAATCATGCCTATTAATAAACTCTATGTTTTATCCTCTAACGAAAGATATCTAATATACTCTTGTCAAGAGATATTCCGAACCACAATGCCATTACTTTTACAAATTGAACTAATAAAAATATTACTGAAAGCATAAATGCTATAACAAAAATAACCTTTATAATTTCAGTAATCTTTTTATTAAATCTAAAGTCTTTAATCAGTATTCTAATTCCACTATTTATAAGCATAGTTATGAGGTTTGAGAATATCTCTAGCCCTGATAAGATAAGAATAATTAGCATAATGAGTTTTATAGACAATCTGGTTCAGCCCCTTCCTAGAGTACTTAATTAAATTATAGCACAAAAGCTAAAAAATATTTCTTAATTTCCCGCAGTTTCGAAGCACAAATTTGTTCACTCCCTCCGGTCGTGCAAATTTGGTTCTCATTGCGTTTGACCTACCATCG
>NZ_FNQE01000062.1 GCF_900107485.1 Proteiniborus ethanoligenes | reverse complement strand
CTTCTCGCCATCTCTCAAGAGGCGACTTTCTTATGTTAACATTTTTATTCTTTCGTGTCAACATGTTTTTGAAAAGTTTTTTGAAAATCTTTTTTGATGCTTTTTGTCGTTTAATGACGACTTTCTTAATATATCATGTTTCTCATATTAAGTCAACAACATATTAAGACCAATTATAGCCATTTTTTTATGCAGTTTTTTAATGTTATCATGCATAATTACTAGCCTCTAGTATGTCTTTCAAAATATTTAATAAAAATATAGATATATTTATACTTCCTATTTTCACAATAATTATTCATTAAATTTATATATCTATTAACAAGTCTGCTAGTTTCTTTAAATCTTTCAAATATACTTCCTTCAATTCTCTTCTATATATTACAGCAGCAGGATGATATAGTGGAAAAATAATATATTCAACTTCTTTTATTTTTATAAATAACTTATTTCCATGTGTATTTCCTATTGAGATTTCATCATCATTCAATAATGTCTTCAATGGAACATTTCCTAAAGTCACAATTATCTTAGGATTTATAATGTCTATTTCTTCTAATAAGAATCCTTTGAATTCTTCTATTTCATTTTTATTTGGTGCTCTATTTGTTTTTGTTCCAGGCCTTTTTCCTTCCTTAGTAGGCCTAAACTTTACTGTATTTGTAATATACAATTTGTCTTTATCTAGGTTAAGTATTGACAAAAATTCATCAAGATATTTTCCTGCTGAACCAACAAAGGGTTTTTTGTATTCTACCTCTTTTGCTCCTGGTGCTTCGCCTATCATCATTATAATGCTATCTTCCTTACCATCTCCAAGAACTAATTCTTTATGAATAAATTTTTCTGCTATTTCATTATTTAACTTCTTTAGTTTAGCGTATTTCAACATTATCTCTCCTTCAATATCCTTCTGTGTTACTATACAAGTCAATTCAACTAATCAATTCTTCATATTTTACCTTTATGTTCTTAAAGTCTTCCCAAGCAGGTCTTTTTTTACTCTCATCTCTTAATAAGGCAGCAGGATGGAAGGTTGGCATAATATAAAAATTACCCTTTTTTACCCATATACCCCTATCCTTTGTAATTTTAAAATCTTTATTTATGATATTTTGAGCAGAAACTGCACCTAAGCATACTATTATTTTAGGATTAACTAGTTTTACCTGCCATCTTAAGTAGTCTATACAGCTTCTAACTTCTTCTGCTAAAGGATTTCTGTTATTCGGTGGTCTACATTTTACTATATTAGCTATATAAACCTCTTCTCTTTTAAATTCTATTGCCTTAAGCATTTTATCAAAAAGCTGTCCCGCTGCCCCTACAAATGGTTTTCCTTGCTTATCTTCATTGTACCCTGGCCCTTCTCCTATAAACATAATCATAGAATTTGGATCTCCATCTCCAAAAACTACATTTGTTCTAGTTTTATGCAAGGGACATTTGTTACATCTTATACAATATTCTTCTAAACCTTGTAGGCTATACACATTATCCCTCCCTGCAATGAAAAAATGTTTCTATATTATAATTATATAGTATCATATTTGTTTAAGTTTTTTCACCTATATCTGTTTGTATTATAAAACTTAGTTTTATGATTTTGGAAAATATAGTTTAATAGCTAAAAAGGCGGTATTCAACCGAATACCACCCAAACTATTTATATAGTTCCAAAAATTTTATTTCAAAAAATAAAAAAATCCAGCGACGTCCTACTCTCCTTATGACCTAACCCAATTTTTCGAACGTTTTTATCGAAAAATCAAGGAAGCTCAGAAAACAAGTTTCTGAGTACTGCAATTACACCAAATCAAAGATTTGGGTAATTGCAGCATAGCCCAAACGCAATGAGCACCAAATTTGCACGACCGTATGGGAGTGAACAAATTTGTGTTGC
>NZ_FNQE01000061.1 GCF_900107485.1 Proteiniborus ethanoligenes | reverse complement strand
AACCTTAGCTTTGCTATGCACTTTTTGTTTTATTTTCTTTTAAAATTTCCATTTTCAAGACAAAACCTATTATTTTATGTCTGTTCTAGATGAGTTGTAAATGTTAATATGAATATGAACAAAAATTAGAATCTCAAAATGTACAAATTTGTACATTTTTTCTTGTATAATATTTGTAAAAAACTGTGACAGGAGTAATATTATGCGGAAAGATGTACTTAACCAAATTAAGCTGATAGGGGAGGATTTTGATGTCTTGAATAAGAGTGAATTAGCTAGAAGATTTAACTGTGATAGAAGGACAATTGATAGGTATTTAAACGACCCTAGTTCAGGTACTAGAAAACCTAGAAATCTTAAGAGTAAGATTGATGATTTCAAGGAAACTATCATAGATAAAGTAGATAACTATGGTTCTACCTCAATGTCTGTATATAAGTTCATTCAAAAGAAAGGTTACACTGGTGGTTATCATACAGTTAACAATTTTGTAAAAGATCATAAGAAGTCAGAGATCAAAAAAGCCACCTTGAGATTTGACACAAGCCCAGGGTTACAGGCTCAAGTAGATTGGAAAGAAAGCATAACTATGGTTAGTAAACATGGTGAAATATTCGAAGTTAATATATTTCTAATGGTACTAGGATACTCTAGACTTAAATATTTGAAATTAACTGTAGACAGAACTCAGGAGACGTTATTTGAGTGTTTAACCAATGGTTTTAAATACTTTGGTGGTGTTCCTAAAGAAATATTATTCGATAATATGTCCTCTGTTGTTGACAGGGGTAGGACAACCTTTAAAAATGTAGCTATTAATCAAAAATTTAAGTACTTTTCAATAGATGCTGGATTTGAAATAATAACCTGTAGGCCATATAGACCAGAGACTAAAGGTAAGGTAGAGACCTTGGCAAAGTTAGTAGATAGATTAACCCCTTACAACGAAGAATTTGATACATTTGAAGAGTTAGAAGCAATAGTAAATACATTTAATATGGAGATAAATAATGAGATATCACAAGCAACTAATGAAGTTCCTTTATTACGGTTTAAAAAAGAGAAAGAGTATTTAAACCCTTTACCTAAAATGGATGTCCTTCTATCATATTTCCACCACGAAAAAGAGTACAAGGTATCCAAAGAATCTATGATTAGGTATAAAGGGAAAAAATACTCTGTACCTACCAAATATATTGGTAAATATACAACAATTTCAGAAATTGATTCTGAAATATATATCTATTATACAAAAGATTTAATTGCTTGTCATAGGATATCTGATAAAATTCTTCATTACAAAAAAGAGCATGTAAAAGAAATACTTCGTTCAGATGCTCTTAAGCATTATTCTGATGAAAGGATTGAGGAATTCATTGAAAACAACTTAAAGAGTATGGATATTTTTCTTGAGGAGTGATTAATATGACAAGCTATACAAAACTACTTAATAATCTAGAGACTTTAAAGTTAGAGAAATTTAGAAGTTACTTACCTAACTATATAGAGGAAATAACTAAAAATCAAATTCCATTTACGGATGCATTATTACACTTGACAGAAAAGGAATTAGATTTTAGAAATGATAGAGCTTCAAAGATTCAAATAGCAGTATCTGCTTTTCCTTTTGAAAAGACACTAGAAGATTTTGATTTTGATTTCCAACCATCAATAAATAAAGCTCAATTGTTAGATTTGGAGAGTTTAAGATTTCTAGAGAATAAAGAAAATATACTTTTTTATGGATCTTCGGGGGTAGGAAAGAGCCATTTAGCTGTTGCACTAGGAATTGCAGCAGCTAAAAAAAGATATATAACATATTTCATATCCTGCCATGATCTAATTATGCAACTAAACAAGGCTCATGCAGAGAATAGATTAGAAGCCAAGTTAAAGCACTTTTCCAAGTATAAGCTGCTAATTATAGATGAAATAGGATATTTACCTATAGATAAACAAGGTGCAAATCTGTTATTTCAGCTAATAAATAAGAGATATGAAAAGAATTCTACAATAATAACGACTAATCAACCATTTAGCAAGTGGGGAGAAGTATTTTCAGATATAACCCTTGCTAATGCAATTCTAGATAGGTTAATACACCATTCAACAATAATAAAAATAACTGGTCCTTCTTATCGTTTAAAGGATAAGATGGATCAGCTTGAATCAAAGAAAAGTAGTAACAATTAAATTCTAATAAATGTACATTTTGAGATTCTAAAAATTATACATTTTGGGATTGACATTTACATGAGTATATATTTGATATTTAATTTTAAAGTTTCTCTAGTCAAATTTTATTAATTATGCTCATCTCTAAAAAATCTTGTGTAAAGATTAACACTAAATTAGTCATTAGTCAATACTAAATACTAATTTAGAGCCTGAAAACAAAACCCCTACAAGCAATTGATATGATACCTCCAAAGTAGACAGTCTAATTAATTAAAATTAGATTATCTACTTGGAGGTATTTTTTATGGGGAAGAAATCACAGTATAGT
>NZ_FNQE01000060.1 GCF_900107485.1 Proteiniborus ethanoligenes | reverse complement strand
AATCCCGATTCTTAGGATTGCAAAACAGTTAAAGATGTCAAAAAACACTGTTAAGAAGCTAATAAAGCTAAAAGAGGAACCAAAATATACTAGGGATCATTACCCTTCCAAAGTTGAATCATATATGGACCAGATATTAATGTGGCGTACTTTTCCCGAATATGATTTTAATGGCACAAGAATCTTTAGGGAGCTTGTTAAAAGAGGTTATGAGGGTTCGATTAATCCCATTTACAGAGCTTTAAAGAAAATTGATGAAGAAAAAACTGAGATTTCTCGGGATGCAACTGTTAGAATCGAAACACCTCCAGGAGATCAAGCTCAATATGACTGGTCTGAGTATCAAGTAGTAGTAAACGAGAGAGTTAGAACCATCTATTGTTTTAGTATGATACTAGCAGCAAGTAGAAAGAAGGCAATATGTTTCTCATTATCATGTGATGCCGAAGCAATTTATGAAGCAATACAGGAACTCTATGATGATTTAGGCGGTATTACACTAGAGCTTTTGATTGATAATCCTAAAGCCCTTGTCATAGAAAATAATCCTAAAAGCGAGGAGGAAATAAGATACAATGAGCAGGCGCTACTTCTAGCTGCACATCTTGGCACAGAGCTTAATGCATGTAACTGCTACTGGCCTCGTACAAAAGGTAAAATAGAAAAACCGTTTCAGTATATAGAAGAGCAATTTATCAAGGGAAATACATTTTACTCTATGGAGGATTTGAACAAAAGGGGGAAAGAATTTATCCGAGATTGGAATGGAGAAATACATACATCCACAAGGCGAATACCTAATGAATTCTTCGAAAATGAGGAAATCCAGGCACTGTTGCCACTACCTAACACTAGATTTAGAATGAAGTCCCTTGAAAAAAGAATAATAAGCAATGATGGATACATACACATAAACACCAATAAGTACAGCGTACCAATAAAATATGCTACAAAACAGCTTAAGTACCGCATTGTTTATGGATTTCGCATAGAAATATATACAGAGGAAAAAGAATACATAATGTCTCTTGAACTTCAGGATGGTAAACATGGCATATTTAAAAACCCTGAACATTATGAGGATATTAAAGTCAAAGCAAGTAAATCTATTCCACAGATAAAAAGGGATTTTATGAGTACATTTAAAAATGGGGAAGCATACTTAAAGGCTGCAACAGGGCTCTTTCAGCAACCTAGTTATCATGCCAGAAAGATATTAGAACTGCTAGACCTTTATGAGCCTAAAATACTGGATAAGGTAATTGCATATGCAATCGCTAACGATAAGCTTGATATTAAATCAATAAAGCAGCTAATAAGAAATGATTTCTTTAAAATCATAGCAGATGAAGCTAAAGCCAATGAAGTTATCAAAAGTATTGATACTGAGGGTATCATAAGAAGCTTAGACTACTATGAGGAAAGTAGCGAGGTGACAGCATTATGATGACAAAAGCTATGACATATGATGATAATTACATTTGTGAACAACTAAAACTCTTTAAGCTTGTTGATATACGTGAAAATTACCAGAGAATCATAGAAGAAGCCATAAAAGAAAAGTTAGGGTATAAGGATTTCATAATTAGGCTAATTCAAGTTGAAGAAGAAGGAAAGAAAAGGAGGCTAACAGAAAGACTAACGCTTAAGGCAGGATTTGATTTTATCAAAACTCTTGATGACATAAGGTATGATTTTAACGAAAGCATCAACTACCAAAAGGTTAAAGAACTAGGCACACTATCATTTATGGATCGAAATGAAAATATCATTATCATTGGGCCACCTGGAGTTGGTAAAAGCATGATTGCTACTGGAATTGGGATAAACGCCTGTAATGCTGGAAAAACTGTTATGTTTATCAATGCGAAGGAATTAATGGACAAACTATCGGAAGCAGTTAAGAAGGATACCTTAAAACAGATGTTAAAGGCTCTAAACAAGGTTCAGCTTCTTATCATAGACGAGCTTTCCTACGTTAAAATGGACAAAGAAAAAGAGAGCATATTTTTTCAGGTTATCCGCCAAAGATACGAAAAAAGCTCTCTAATCATAACAACTAATCTTCCCCTAAGCAGATGGGATGAAATATTTACAGGCCAATTAGCAGCGACCGCAATATTAGATAGATTAGTTCATCATTGTCATATCCTTAGTATAACAGGGGATAGTTTTCGTGTCAAAGGTGAGAAATATCTACCTGAAATAAAACAAGAGGAAAAACCAAAGAAACAGAATACTAAGGAGGGAAAATAAATGCCTAAAGCGCGTAAATATGATTACGAAAAAATCGTGAATATATACAATGAATCAGGTAATCAGGCCGCATTGGAATATATTGCACAAAACTACGGAAGTAAAGCTCCTAGGGGTGTAATATTAAGAATTAAGAATTCTCCTGGATTTAGTTTCGATTCAATAAACGATAAGATAATAGCTTCAAGTGCTTCAGAAGGCGAAATCTTTATGGGGATAGAAGAATTATGTAATAAGAAGGCTGCAAACGAAATAACAACCCATAAAACTGTTTCTGTTAATGGCACTAGTAACATTGCTCTTGAATTACTATACAAAGACCTTATGCAAGAGAAACTAATGGAATTAAGCAAATATATTAAGCTCAACCGATATTCAAATACGGTTATTATTGATAAAACAGCACTGAAAATGGATGGCTATCAGGTAACTATAAACTAATCATAAAATGGTCAATTTTAGACGTAAATAAATAATCTAAGTGGTCAACTTTAAGTGTGAAAGCTCAAAATTGACCACTAGGGAAACATAAAAATTACATATAAAAGAACATCACATACGATGGTCAAATTTATTCGTAAAAAGTGGTCAAAATTACTTGACAATCAACATTTCTGCATGTGCCTTATTTAGTTGCATAATTAGATCATGGCAAGATATGAAATATGCCATATTTCTGTTCTTAGCTGCAGCAATCCCAATTGCA
>NZ_FNQE01000059.1 GCF_900107485.1 Proteiniborus ethanoligenes | reverse complement strand
CTTGTATTTTTGCTTCTCATTCTGGCAACCTCCTGTTGATTATATTTTACTATAATCGTGTGTGATTGTCCAAAACGGTTAGGGGGCTAAATAGGCAGAATAAACATGGATATAAATAAAACTATGAACATATAAAACAGGAGGTTATATTATTGGAGTATAAAAAGGCATTAGAAAAATACATAGATGCAACAAATTCTCATGATTTTGATAATGTGAAAAGATTTCTTCATAAAGATGCTGTTTATTGGTTTACACGCAAGACCTGCACTACCTTTAGTGAAATTCAGAGTTTTTTTGAAAACACATGGGAGACTATAAAGGATGAAGTTTATACTGCTAAAGATGTAAAATGGCTTACGGTAGATCAAAATTCCGCAACTTGTATTTATACATATCATTATCAGGGATACTATAATGGAGAATTTGTTTCAGGTAGTGGAAGAGCAACGAATATTTTCATTAAGGACAATGATAAAGAATGGAAGCTAATCCACGAGCATCTAAGTAGTTTCTAAAATACAAACTAATAAGCCTATGAGTTATTAAAGAAGCCCAGTGTCTTGAGATCTTGTCTATAAGCAAAAGCCATACAGAATATAAGTATTCTATATGGCTTTTGCCTTTATTGTTGTAGCAATTAACCTTATATGGTCAGATTATTATAACAGCAGGATTCATTTATATTGTTATCCATAATTTATAGCTCCTTTGAATTGGACTTACTTCATTATATGTTGAATGGTTTTAAAGGTGTACTGTAGCCATTATATTCCGAATATAATCTGTTCATAGGATGAAAAAAATGCATTTTATTAATGCATATTAGTGTGCTATAATATTTTGTATGTTATTTAAAAAATAGACTTAAGTAATTTTAAAAAATAGCAAAATAAAGCATTATATTGAAAAGAACACTAGAGTTAAGACAATAATAGGACACCAAGGAGGGCTACGATTGAAAGAAAGGTTAAATTTTCAGCAAAATTTGTTAATAGGTTCATTATTATTTGGATTATTTTTTGGTGCAGGGAACTTGATTTTTCCTGTACATATGGGGCAATTAGCGGGAAGCCATGTTTTACTAGCAACCATTGGATTTTTAATTACGGGTGTAGGCTTACCTATGCTGGGGATTGCTGCATCAGCTCTTTCAGAAAGTGAAAGCTTATTTGATATGGGAAGGCCTGTTAGTTCAGGCTATGCAATTTTATTTACCTGTCTATTATATTTAACTATTGGACCGTTATTTGCTATTCCACGTACTGCCACAGTTGCCTTTGAGGTTGGAATGCACCCCTTTATTGCACAGGAACATTTAAAACTTGGATTGTTTATTTTTTCACTAATATTTTTTGCTTTAACTCTCTACTATTCCTTACGACCAGGACGAATTTTAGATTGGGTAGGTAAATATCTTACCCCTGTTTTTTTAGTACTTTTGTCAATTTTATTAATTGCAACATATGTAAAGCCAATGGGACAGGTAAATCAGTATTTACCTCAGGGCAATTATATTACTAAGCCTTTATTTACTGGCTTAATAGATGGTTACAATACCATGGATGCCTTGGCATCTTTAGCCTTTGCTATTATTATTATCTCTAATATAAAGAAATTAGGCATTAAAAATCCTCGTTCAATTGCTATTGAAACATGTAAATCAGGCTTGTTTAGTGTTGTGGGTATGACTATTATTTATGCTTCATTAGCATATATGGGAGCTACAAGCCTAGGAAGTGTAAGTAGTGCCAAAAATGGAGGAATTATTTTGTCCATGGTTAGCAATCATTATTTCGGTTTCGTTGGACAAATACTACTAGCTGCTATTGTAGGAGTTGCATGTTTAAAAACAGCTATTGGTTTAATAACCTCTTGTTCTGAAATGTTTAGTGAAATGTTTCCTAAATCTATTTCTTATAGAAGCTATGCTGTTATATTTACACTTATTTCTTTTATAATTGCTAACTTTGGATTAAATAATATTATTCAGTTGTCTATACCGGTTCTTATGTTTCTTTATCCCTTAGCGATTACTTTAATCTTATTATCCCTGTTAACCCCATTTATTCATAAACAGAGTGATGTTTATAAATGGACAACTGGATTAACAATTATTGCAGCATTTTTTGATTTATGTAAAGCATTGCCAGAACCTATGCAAAATAATGTAGCAGTAAAACATATTGTTGCTTTTGCTCACAGATATTTACCTGGTTTTGACTATGGCTTTGGCTGGGTATTACCAGCATTAATTGGGTTTGTTATAGGATTGATTATATGGAAAGTCCGTATAAAAGAGCATAGTGCCATTTAAAAAAGTTTGGGGACGGGGTTGTTGCTTTATAAGCATATTTTTTGTTTGCCCATTAAATTTTTCTTTCCAACATTAAAACCAGCTTCTATGTATTTTGATTTACCATAGCAAGCTGGTTTTCGCACTTTTATATAGTTTTTTGATATTAGTGTCCGTGGTGCTCTTCAGCATCTTTTTTTGTTTCGTGAACTGTACCAAATGGGTGCTGAGGTGGTGCATAGATAGAGTATAATTTAAGCGGTTTATTACCTGTATTGATTAAGTTGTGCCATTTACCAGCAGGTATGATGAATGCATAGTCATCAGATACTTTTCTTTGAAAGTCCAATCTATCTTTTCTATCACCCATTTTAACAAGACCTTGACCTTCTTCAATACGTACAAATTGATCAAGGTTCGGATGGATTTCCAGACCTATGTCTTCGCCAACATTGATGCTCATCAAAGTAAGCTGCAGATGGCATCCTGTCCATAAAGCAATACGGAAATTATTGTTTTGCTTAGTAGCCTCTTCAATGTTAATTACAAATGGTTCTGGTCCATAATCCTTTAATATAATCGGGATACCAGTACAGGGTTGCTTATTATAGGGAAGATGTTGATTAGGAAACTCATCCCATAAACTTGAGTTATACATTGGCATGTTAACATAGTAAGGACATTGATACATTTTATGAAGGTAATACATATTATTTGCGTTATATATTGGCGTATTAATGTAATAAGGACATGGATACTTTTTTGAGATCGGATTGACCCCTTAATATTGGACAAAAACTCACGAATACTTTCTTTTTCTTAGTTCCTTATATTTTAATGCTTTTTCGCTTTTTTTATTATACA
>NZ_FNQE01000058.1 GCF_900107485.1 Proteiniborus ethanoligenes | reverse complement strand
CTTAAAAAGTCTCAAGGTAACAACCATTATGCAGCTCTTGGTCATGTTGCTCATAAGTTGGTACGTGTTATCTTCAAAATTCTTAAAGATAATGTCGCTTTTAATTTAGACTAAATCAAATTTATTTTAAAGCCTATATCTAATAGGTTTATTTAAGCGTGCCCTTTTTTGGATAATTATTTATTTACATATTTTCAAACATTTTTACTTGACATTTCATAGTTGGTCTCCTGAAAATTTATATATGTTCTATCTTATTCCTTTAAAATAAAAGTTTAGCTTAAATCTATTATATATATTTTACTTAATTTTTTCTCTTTTATCAAAAAATATTTAAAGCCCCATAGAGGGGCTGCTACCGTCAAAAACTATATATATTAAAAAAGTTACCTATTATATTCGATTATAGTTTTGTAACATTTGTAGCTTGAGGTCCTTTTTCGCCTTGAACTATTTCAAATTCAACATTTTGTCCCTCATCTAAAGTCTTAAATCCATCTCCACCAATTGCTGAGTAGTGAACGAATACATCTTCTCCAGCTTCAGTTGAAATAAATCCATAACCTTTTGTAGCATTGAACCATTTTACTGTACCTTTAACCATTTAAAACATTCCTCCATATACTGAAAAATTTGCAGATGACTCCTTATGTACATCCACCTTCAATTGCTAGTTTACCACAGGTAAACCCCTTTGTCAATTAATATTCCCAGCTTAAATCACATTTATTCAACTACCCAGCCATACTATTATTTTTGTGCAACAAAGATTAATCTTTCACTTGTTTCTGTAGGTAGCTTATTAGAATAATCATCATATACGTTAATATTTTCAAAACCTGCTTTTTTAAGGGTTTTTTCTATTTCTAAATATGTATATGCCTTTTCAATGTGCACTTCATCAAATCTTTTATACAAATCTTGAGATTTAACAAAAAAGGTTATATAGAATTCACAAGTATTGTCCTCTTCGAAAAATTCATTTTCCCAAACATAAAATATTGCTTCATTATCCTCTATAAAAGTGTTATTTCCAATAATATGCTTTAGCTTGTAAAATGAGTTAATATCGAAAACAAATATACCGCCAGGTTCTAGGTGAGAATATACTCTGTTAAAACATTTTTCTAAGTCTAAATAATCAACCAGATAATTTATACTATCACATACAGAAATTATGGCTTCAAAGCTTTTATTTATATTGAAGTCTGTCATATCTTGATTGAGTAGCTGTATGTTTCTATATGAGTTAAGCTTATCATATGCAATAGACAGCATGTCCTCTGACAAATCAAATGCAGTTACTTTATAGCCTGCCTCGCATAAAAGCCTTGTAAAGTTACCAGTTCCACATCCTATTTCAAGTACTTCCTGTGATTTTACATTATAGGCTATTAAAATATCCTTAATAAAATCCATCCATTTGCTATAATCTACATCATGCATTAATGTATCATATATATAGGCAAACTCTTTATATGCATCCATAAAAATCCCCTTTTCATTTAGCCTAATGATAATAATTATGCAAAATTATTGGAATATATAATCATTAAGCTTTTTCGTCTTTACTATTACTATGGTTATCTCGATTCTTTAGTTTTTCTCTGTTGCGAAGAGTCATTATTCCACCTATTCTGCCCGACTCTTTTGCAGTAAGGCCTCCCCAACCTAGCTTTTCTATTTTCTCCATTAATCCAAGCTCTTTAGCAATCTCATATTTTAGCTTATCATTAGGTGTTTCAATCTTTTTCTTTTTTTTCATAGCTAATCAAACCTCCTATTAGCTATTATGCGAAAAAAAAGCAATATTATTCTTATACTATTTTGTAACAAGTTTATTACCTAATCTAAATAATTGTTAAGTTTGTGTAAATATTAAGGTTTCCTCTTGATTTATAAAAAAAATAATGATAAACTGAGGTCTGTGAAAAGATACTACTTTCCCACTCCCCTTTAATATATTTATATATTAAATTTTTATTGACTAAATGACCTGTTTCCCCAGATAGGTCATTTTTGCATTTATAACTAATTCTTATGCAATAAAATATATATAAGTCATATATCCAAACAGTAAAAGTACTACAAAGATAGGTAAAAAAGCTATAATATTTGTCTTTGGTCTTATGCTTAACATTTCCTCTTCAACATCACTATCTATCACAGTTTCATCACTTTCACCCTTAGGCAATAGCTTTAGGAGAAAATATACTATCACTCCAGAAACTATAGCGATAAATCCTATTCCTATAGCTCCAATAAGCATCATAGCAGTATCTGAAATTACTCCAGAAGCAGCTATTTCAGATGTAGCTTCAGGGTCTATATTGACCTTAGAAACTAGCACAGATACAACCAAAGCAATGGAATTGTTGGTGATATGAGTAATAATACCAGAAAAGATGCTATTAGTTTTATACACTATATATCCAAACAGTATTCCTAAAAATATAGGTCCTAATAAGTTTTGAATATTAAAATGGAATAGCCCGAATAATATTGCTGAAGATATTATTCCATACATTGTTCCATTCTTTTCATATGCCTTCATCATGAAACCTCTAAACATAATCTCCTCACAAATGCCAGCAGATATTGCAATAACAAATAGTCCTATTATCATTTCCTGAGTGCTTTCCGGCGTAGGTATTGGAGTAGGGTTAATCTTTCCAAAAAGGTTTATGACAATAATCATTAAATAGTTAAAAAACACTCCTATTGGGTAAGAAAAAATCGTAATTATAGGAAGGATTAAAGCCTGCTTTAATGTAATTTTATTTAATCTAAGAACTTTTTTAAGACTATAGCCTCTCATCTTCAAATAGAAAATTGTAGGGAAAAGAATAATTATATATTCTGTAATTAACAATCCTGAATATATATCCTTGCTTTGCGAATATGCACCTAGAGTTAAAAAAATAACCGCTGTAAATAAATAAAAAAGATTGGACTCTAATATAGAAGGCCTTGAATCATTATTAATCATTGTGTTTCCCCCTGTAATCAATTTAAGCACCTCATATAATTGTACCTTTTCTCAATTCAAAATTCAATTATAATTACTGATTCCTGTATTTTTTAATAAATGTAACAATATATTATATTTAAAGGAGGTAGAAAAAAATAATAGTTTTTGATAATCTATTAATTGGTATGAAAAACTAGGAGGGGGTTCAATGACTTTATTTAAAGGCTCAGGTGTTGCAATAATTACTCCATTTAAGAAGGACAAAGTAAACTTTGAGAAACTAGGTGAGCTGCTAGAGTGGCATATTAATGAGCAAACTGATGCTATTATTATCTGTGGAACTACAGGTGAAGCAGCTACAATGACCGATGAAGAGCGTTTAGATACTATAAAGTTTACTGTAAATAAAGTTAACAAAAGAATTCCTGTTATAGCTGGCACAGGAAGTAATAGTACTTATCATACAATAAAGCTAAGCAAAGAAGCTGAAAATGCAGGAGCAGACGGGCTGCTTATAGTTAACCCATACTACAATAAAACTACTCAAAAAGGCCTTATAGTCCATTATAATACCATAGGAGATAATGTTAACATACCTATAATTGTCTACAATGTGCCTGGCAGAACTGGTTTAAACATAACTCCAGATACCCTGGCTCAGCTTGCAAAGCACCCTAATATTAGGGGGGTAAAGGAAGCAAGCGGAAATATAAGTCAAGTGGCAGAAATTGCACGACTATGCCCAGATGATTTTGGTATTTATTCAGGAAATGATGATATGATAGTACCACTTTTATCATTAGGTGGAATAGGCGTTATTTCAGTAGTTGCAAACATACTTCCTAAGGATACACATGAGATAGTCCATAGCTATCTAGAAAGGAACATAGAAAAAGCTAGATATTTACAGCTTAAAATGAAGCCATTAATTGATGCGTTATTTATAGAAACTAATCCAATACCTATTAAGAAGGCTATGAGTCTGCTAGGTATGGATACGGGAGATTTAAGATTGCCTTTAATTGAAATGTCAGAAGAAAATACTAATAGCCTCATAAGAGAGCTAAAAAACTACGATTTGCTATAAAGGAGACCAACTATGAAATGTCAAGTAAAAATGTTTGAAAATATGTAAATAAATAATTATCCAAAAAAGGGCACGCTTAAATAAACCTATTAGATATAGGCTTTAAAATAAATTTGATTTAGTCTAAATTAAAAGCAACATTATCTTTAAGAATTTTGAAGATAACACGTACCAACTTATGAGCAACATGACCAAGAGCTGCATAATGGTTGTTACCTTGAGACTTTTTAAGCATAAAGTAATCATTGAATGTTTTGTTGTTAAGTGAAACATTCCAAGCAGCGTTAATTAAGGCATAACGAAGTAATTTTGAACCTCTCTTTGACATTCTAGTGGTCTTG
>NZ_FNQE01000057.1 GCF_900107485.1 Proteiniborus ethanoligenes | reverse complement strand
AGTTGCTGAATACATGAAATCATATAATAAAATCAGAATTCATGGTTCCTTAGGATATATTCCTCCATCGGAATTCTATCAAAGAACCCTAGAAGGAACAGCAAAGCCTTTAATAGTCAAACTTTAATGTTTTTCGCTTAAGAGAAGCACACATAAATATTTAGCTGAAATCAAGGGCCTGCGGTAGCAGGGGCGTAGCCTTTACCCTTGATGAGGATAAATATTTATGTATAATAAAAAAAGCGAAAAAGCATTAAAATATAAGGAACTAAGAAAAAGAAAGTATTCGTGAGTTTTTGTCCAATATTAAGGGGTCAATCCGCAACAATCTTTTTATTTCATCATAAAACTTTTCGTATACATCGTACCAAACCTCAAATACAATGTAATCTTCAAATGCATGGCCATAAATACACTTTTTACTTCTTTTTTGCCTTTCCTTATATTGTACATGCATTAAATTAATTCTATCAGTTAGCAAGGTAGGAATAGCAACCCCTTGAGATGAATTGAATTCTATATCATAAATTCCTTCTGGTCCACTATATCTCTTAATAATAAGCTTTCCAATAACCTTATTACCTAATTTTAATGTTTCAGCTTTTATTATCTTTTCTATCATTTCAATCTCTCCTTTTAATTAAAATAGGTCTTCAATTCTAAGTTTTTTTGTGACACTTCTGACGCATGTGACGTTTGTTCTAGTATTTCATCCCTATTATATGGAGTTTTATCTTTAATATCTTTTCTACTGTCATAACGTGTCACACCTGTCATTTCTTTATTATTTTTAAGTCCAATTCCTTTCCACCATCTCGCACTGCCAGTTCTTTCTTGTATAAATCCTTTAGATTCTAAACGTTGCTTAAACTTTTTTCTTCCTAAAGGAAACTTTTCTCCATTATCACGACACCAATTCTCATACTCCTCCCAAAGCTGGGTGTTATTAGCTTTAGCTAATGGGTTTATAACGCAACAATCTATGAAAAAGTCTTTTAAAGGATCCATCTCTTCTTTATACTCTGCAGTGAAATCCTCAACTATCTTAGGAACTTTTAACCCTTCCCTCTGCCATTTTAAGCATCCTTCCACTAACCAAGCTAGTATCACTGGTCCTCCCTGTTCTGGATTACTTAAAAACTTTTTCAAGTTTGGGTCTCTTTCTTCCTTAGGTATATGAACTGTAAACGGTGCTTGTAGAATTCTACGCCACATTGCATCATCATTAGCATTTACTCTAGGACGAAAGTTTGCAGCAAGCCAAAGTTTCATCTTTGGCTGAAATTCGAAAAATTCTTGATGTAAAAATCGGGCGGTAATCGTGTCATTACCAGTTATTTGTTTTACTAAGCTTTCTGCTAATTTCTTCCCTTCATCAACTTCTGACCCTAATACAAATCTCTTTCCTGCCAGCCTAGCTATGTCATTTCTTGGCCCAGAATTTCCTTTGCGTTCAAGAAAAGTTTCAAAGTCTGTTGTTGCAGTATAGTCTCCTAATGCTGATTTAATAGCTGCAAACAACGTGCTCTTTCCTGTCGCTGGGGGACCGTAGGCAAAGAAAAGTTTTTCCTCACTTGTATCGCCAGTCATTGAGTACCCTGCAGCAATTTGAATAAATTCCCTTAACTCTTCATCAGGTAATATTCGATTTATAAACTTATCAAATATTTCTGATTTAGCATTGGAATTATAAAGAACTGGTGCTAACAATGTAATATAATCTTCTTTACTATGCTTCCTTAATTGGCCAGTCTTAAGATCTATAATCCCATTTAAGCAGTTCAAAAGCCAATCATTTTTGTCTAGCTCGCTCCTTCTTATTGGAATCCCTTTTTCACTTTTAGCCAAATCTATCATGGCTTTAATCGCTCTTTTTGACTCTGATTCTTTTGCCCACTCAGCCAAATCCTTTCTACGTCCCCGATCTTCTTCACCCATTGCTTCTCCATATATACTCCTAACAGTTTCTTTAGCTTTACGTTCAATCTCCCCTGTTTCATCCCATTCCCACCTTGTACCTTTCCAAATAAGCCAAGATTTTGCTTCATAGCAGTATCTTATATCATCTCCAAACATTGCAACTAATCTCTCAGCATTTCCTAAATCTGTACAGGGAAATCCTTCTATTTCTATCTGTTCTTGAACTTTTCCTGATAAATGTATTGGTGTATAGGCAAGTTTTTCGTTAATTAGCTGTATGAGTTGTTCTTTAGTATTTCCTTTGTCTAACCAGTCAGAAACATCTTCCTTCTCACTTAGCCCAGGTAGATTTATTATTTTTACTTTTGCGCCTTTTTTTGTAATGCTTTCTGCAACTTTCTGAACATATCTTCTGCCTGGTGAATCGTTATCTGGTATTATTGCTACATTCGCTTGTTTAAAAAATTTGCTATACTCTTCTTTCCAATTACTTGCACCCATAGGAGTAGTTGTGGCAACGAATCCTAAACTACAAAGCCTATTAGCATCCTTTTCTCCTTCTACGATTAAGATTTGATCCTGGTTTTTTACTGCTTCTAGTACATGCGGAAGATTATAGATTACTCGTCTTACTTCTTTTAACCCGTTTATCCATCCACCTTTACCATCAGGTCTTCTTTGATAGAACCCTTTCGGCTCTGTTCTAACTACCTGAAATAGTAACTCGTTTCTTTCATCTACATAAGAATATACTGCGCTTATTCTTTTTTCCACCTTGTCTTGCATTGCTGGTATCGCTTTTGCTTTTATCTCCTTTGAATCTAATGCAGATAAAATAGCTTTGTACACACATCCTGCAAAACAATGCAAAAGTACTTTCCCATCATCTCCTTTTCCAATTGACAAGCTATTTCTATCATCATTATGAGCTGGACAACGCGCTGTCCACTGATTCTCGCTTGATTGACGTACATTTGTTAATTTACTTAATACATCTTCGATATTGTATTTCATACTTTTACCTCCTTAATTTAACAAGAGGCCTCTTTATTTCTACCGGTATTTTTTAAAACTCTGCTTCTAGTATTACTACTGCTTTTTTATACTCTTCTTCCGAACACTTGATGTGTCCATTTTCAATTAAAGAAAGCTTACTTGGACTCATATTAAGCTTTTTTGCTAAATTAATTGCTTTAATATTTGCTTTGATTCTCATCAACTTTATTTCTAAACCTTTATTCATTAAAACACCTCCAATAAAAATGATCTTAGATAGCTATCTAAGATCATTGTAATAAAAATTTTTATTAACATTTAGGTGAAAAAAAAGTTGTTTTTTTTACTGACATTCAACTGATGCTTATTTAATACTTCACAACTACTATTACAAATGAATGGTTTATATACATTCTTTATCTCTTATTATATGATTGATATCTCTTGATTTCCTTTTCTAAATCTGAAAATCCAGCTAGTTCACAAATCTCAGAAATACTTTTTCTGACAGTCTCAATCTCTCCAACATATCCTTTCCCCTCTTCTTTTAACTCATCAATAATAGTTGCTATATCTTTATGCTCATTTATCCTCTTATTTACAAATAACTTCACTTTATCAGAAAAAGTATCAAGTGCCATACTCTCCTTTGTTGAAGCAATATCTGTATATACCTGGTATTCTAATTTCTCGATGTCTCTTATGATATCTGCATTTTCCTTAATAAATGTTTTTTTTGTTTTTGGGTTAAGCCTTATATAGTGAACTGGATTTTTTTTGAATATTTCTTTATATACCTCCTTATCAAATATAAATCCATCTTCTATCATTTCCTTATTAACAGCTATTCCATTTTGGTATAACTTGTTTATTAGATACTTATTCTCCATTAATAGGCTAATATAATGAAAGTCTAAGGCATTTTCTACTTTAATTTTATCTTTAATTATTTCATTATCTTCGTCAAAAAATGAATTTATAAGTTCGACTAAAAAGTCCTCACTTGGTAATCCCAATTCATCCAATTTAAAATAAGTATCTATTACCTTAAATGCTCTCTTTAATAAAACACATAATAATTCAGACTTAATTAATGCAATATAGGCAACTTTCTTGTTTAGCGCTAAAGATACATCTGGTGAGGATATTCTGTTTGCTTCATGCTCGAAGTAATAATCATTAAATTGTTTTTCAATATTATCCCAGCACACTTCATATTTATAAAGTCTAATTTTAGCATCATTATCAAAATCAAGCTGATTAAGCTCATCATAACTGCATATTGCATTGCTTATTAGTTTAACATTAGTGTGTATAATATACTCAAACTTATCTGGTATATCTAATAAAAACTTATGATCATTAGGATCGCCAACTGCTTTATTATATTCTTTTATCTTTAAGAGTAATTGATTAATTTTTTCCTGTTTATCGATTCTTATTTTGTATTTCTTGAATTCATTTAACTCTCTTAAAAAATACAATCTATAATATGGCTTCTTGTACATTCTTAAGCTTCTCCTTTACTAAAGTCTCTTATATTATAGCATTTTTTTATGAAATTTTTTGGTATAAGTAATAAATAGAGATGAGCATAATTAATAAAATTTGACTAGAGAAACTTTAAAATTAAATATCAAATATATACTCATCTGGAACAGACATAAAATAATAGGTTTTGTCTTGAAAATGGAAATTTTAAAAGAAAATAAAACAAAAAGTGCATAGCAAAGCTAAGGTTGGTATTTCTGAATTCTAAAAACCAAAAGAGTAGGCTCTGAAATTACTATGAAGCTTTTTTAAACTTAGTTAAGGACCTAATTTTATCCTTTTGATTATCAGCAATAGCCGCAAGAGCCAAGGATAAAAGTGTAATATGACCTAAAGTATTTAAATTAG
>NZ_FNQE01000056.1 GCF_900107485.1 Proteiniborus ethanoligenes | reverse complement strand
AATAGAGTTAGAAAAAAGACTAGTTAAGAAAAAATTAAGAAGCTCAATACCAGAAAGTCTAGATAACATCCCATACATAAGTGATGGAAGAAGGAGCTGGCAAAGACAAATATTAAGAACAATGAGGGGTGCCTAAGATAGATTTAAACATCTCTTAAAATCAATAATGTGGAAGTTAAATCTATAATAACCAGAATCAACTATAAAATCATATAGTTTATTTATAGAGCCTAAATATTATCAAATAAAGTTAAGAGCTTTGAAATGAGATAATTACAGGCTACATCAAACAAGGGGAAAGTATAATTATTATTTTCCTACAAATTATTGACACGATCCCTTTGTAATTTATTATTGCAATGACAAGCAAAATAGTATAAAATAATATCATAATGAAAATTAATATCAATTAACAAAAACATTCAATAAAATGTATTAAATAGTTAATTTAACTCTCTAAAGCAGCTATTCATTATAAGAGGGTTTTTTTATACACGACAATGAGAATGGTTATCCATAAGGCTGGAGGGATTTAGATGGATTGTTGTAATAATAAAGTACCTTGGTATAAAAAACTTGCAGGTGTATTGTTTGGAATTGGAAACTGCCATGGTGAAGTTAATCAAAATACTCATGGTTTAGAAAAGATAGCTTTAATAGGAAGCCCTAATGTAGGGAAAAGTGTTATATTTAACAGGCTCACAGGAGCATATGTGACTGTTTCCAATTATCCTGGAACAACTGTTGAAGTATCAAGGGGTAAGGGAATTATTGGCGGAGCTCAATACGAAATTATTGATACACCAGGCATGTATTCACTTATGTGCATAACAGAGGAAGAAAAGGTTACAAAGGATCTATTATTTAGAGAAAAGCCTAAGGCACTTTTACATGTAATAGATGCAAAAAATATTAATAGAATGCTACCTCTTACTATACAAATGATAGAAGCGGGAAGTCCTGTAATATTAGTACTAAACATAATGGACGAAGCTGAAAGAATGGGTTTAACAATAGATGTAGAAGGATTACAAAAAGAATTGGGGATACCAGTGATATCTACTATTGCAGCTTTAAACAAAGGAATTGATGAACTAAAAGAAAGGGTAGATGAATATGTCAAATCAGCTTAATATTTCTTATGATGAAACAATAGAAAATGCAATAAAGAAAATAGTAGATAATTTGAAACATGATTATGTTATTTCAAAAAAATCAGTAGCATTATTACTATTACAAGAAGATGAAGACATGCTAGAAAAAGTTAGAGAAAATGAAGGTAGCAATTATATTAAGATAATAGATATTATTGAGAAAACAAAGGAAAAAAGCCACAAGCCACTAAGCTATATAATAGCCTTGCATAGACAAAAAGAAGTAGAAAAATTGACTAGTAAGGTAGTAACCCAAAAGGGGAACATAGAAAAAAGTAATGCTTCGGAGTTTTTAAGTAAATTAACTATGAATCCAATAACAGGAATTCCTATTCTTATACTAGTAGTGTATTTTGGATTTTATAAATTTGTTGGTGAGTTCGGAGCAGGAACAGTTGTAGACTTTTTAGAGGAAAATATTTTTGGGAATTTCGTAAATCCATGGGTAGATAATTTTGTAAACTCTATAGTGCCATGGAGCTGGCTTCAAGATTTAATTGCAAATGAATATGGAATAATTACTCTTGGAATAAGGTATGCAGTAGCTATTGTTTTACCTATTGTAGGAGCATTTTTTTTGGTGTTTTCAATTATTGAAGATAGCGGATACTTACCAAGACTTGCAATGCTTGTTGATAGAGTGTTCAAGAAGATAGGGCTAAATGGACGAGCTGTTATTCCTATGGTATTAGGATTTGGCTGCGATACCATGGCTACTATGGTAAGTAGAACCTTGGAAACTAAAAGAGAAAGAATTATTGCAACTCTTTTACTTGCATTAGCCATTCCTTGCTCTGCTCAACTAGGAGTTATTATGGCATTGCTATCAGGCAATAAAGGTGCACTAGGTATTTGGTTTATATTTATAATGTTTGTATTTTTGTTTATTGGCTTTCTTACTTCTAAAATTTTGCCTGGCGAGGGTCCAAGTTTTTATATGGAAGTACCACCATTGAGAATGCCAAAGCTTTCTAATGTGCTTTCTAAAACTTATACTAGAATGCAGTGGTATTTTGTTGAAATCATACCCCTATTTATTTTTGCTAGTATTTTAATTTGGGCAGGAAATATTACAGGTTTATTTAATTTGTTGATTAGTTGGCTTGAGCCTATTGTAAATATGCTAGGACTTCCTAATGAAGCAGCAGAGGTTTTCTTGTTTGGATTCTTTAGGAGAGATTATGGAGCAGCAGGACTGTTTGATTTGCAAAAAGCTAGTGTTTTGAACCCTAGACAGCTGGTAGTATCAGCTGCTACACTTACACTTTTCTTACCTTGTGTAGCTCAATTTGCTATGATGGTAAAAGAAAGGGGAGCAAAAACAGCCTTAGCCATGTCAGCCTTCATACTAGTGTTTTCGTTTGCAGCAGGATATGTCCTAAATCAATTATTATTAGCTATTGGTATATTATCATGATAAAGTGCAGCTTTTGCGGGCATGAGTTCACCGAAGAACAAAGCATAGCAGGCTGTGTAAGTTGCCCTATGCATAAAGCATGCAACAAATATAAATGCCCTAATTGCGGATATGAAATCCTAAAGGAGCCTAAGCTAATAAAACTTTTCAAGAAATGGGGTAATAAACATGAAGATAAATAGGGAAAATAAAACTCTAACTCAAATGACAGACTTAAAAAAAGACGAGGAAGGAATTATAGCAGAGCTTAATACTGATAACCCAAATATATTAAGAAAACTCATGGCAATGGGTATAATGCCTGGTATGAATCTAAAAATGATTCAAACCTTTCCGTCCTATGTATTTCAAGTTGGATATACTCAGGTGGCTGTAGATAAGGAAATAGCCTCTGTAATAATAATAGACAAACAAATGATGAAATAAGGTATCTAGATAATTAGATGCCTTTTTATTTTATTGCGTTGTATAAATCTTAATAAAACAATGCTATAATATATTATGAAAATAATAAAAAGGAGCAATTTCCATGAACAAAATAGAATTTATTAATCCATGGAATGAAGAAGTTTTTGGAGAAATTACAGAGAGTTCAGTTGATGATGTAAAGGATGCTGTAAAATTAGGAAGAACTGCCTTTAACCATTGGAAGGATACTTCAGTGAAATACAGAATAGATTACTTAAAAAAAATCAGAAAATATATAGTGAAAAACTTAGATAATTTAATAGAAGGCATATCAAAAGATACTGGCAAGGTTTTTACAGATACACTTGCATCTGAAATATATCCAACCCTAGATATGATAAAATACTATGAAAAAAACCTAGAAAGAATCTTAAAAACAAAAAAAGTAAAAACACCTATTTTTTTAAAGGGCAAGGATTCACATATAGAGTATAGACCAATGGGACTAATAGCTGTTATATCTCCCTGGAACTATCCATTCCAGCTATCGGTAATTCCTATTATTTCTGCATTGGCAGGGGGCAATTGTGTAGTATTTAAAGGCTCTAGTGTTACTCCTTATGTTTCTAAGCTAATTGAGGAAATATTTAATGCTGTATTATTGCCAGAAGGAGTATTTCAGGTTCTATATGGAAGTAAGGATATAGGAGATGAGCTAATTAATCAAAAACCGGATAAAATATTTTTTACTGGTAGTGTAAATACAGGGAAGAAAATAATGGAGAAGGCTGCAAAAGATTTAATTCCAGTAGACCTAGAATTAGGCGGCAAAGATCCTATGATAGTTTTCAAGGATGCTAATATACCTAGGGCTGTGCAAGGAGCTTTATGGGGTGCTTTTACTAACTATGGTCAGGTTTGCATGTCCGTAGAAAGACTATATGTAGAAGAATCAATATATGAGGAGTTTTTGTCTAATCTTATTTTTGAATTTGATAAGCTTAGTTATGGCTCCGATTATTATGATGATATAGGGACAATGACTTCAAAAAAACAGATAAAAACTATAAATAGACATATTAAGGATGCATTAGAAAAAGGAGCTACTGCCATAACAGGAAGAAAGATACAAGATGAAAGTGAATATAGAATAAACCCTACAATATTAAATAATGTCAATCATAATATGCTTGTAATGAGGGAGGAGACCTTTGGACCAGTACTGCCAGTGATGAAATTTAGCACAGAAGAAGAAGCTGTTAAACTAGCAAATGATTCACCATATGGGCTGAATTCTAGTATATGGACTAGAGACTTATCTAAAGCTAGGAGAGTTGCCAGACAGTTAGTAACTGGTGGCTGCTGTATCAATGATGTAATCATAAATGTAGCAAATCCCAATCTTCCTTTTGGAGGGACAAAAAATAGTGGCATAGGCAGATACCACGCTGAGGAAGGGATATACACATTTTGTCATAAAGTATCCGTAATAAGTGACAATGGAGTAAAAAACAATAGCATTAATTGGTACCCATATAATAAGAAAACTTTTGAGAGATTAAAAAAGATTATCAGGCTTTTATATAAATAGTATTGTAATTTAGTAATAACAACCTATTTAATCATAGTGATTTTTCTAGTAAGATTATGCTAGGAGGAATGCATATGTTTTCAAAGGGTACAGGCATAGACATTGAAAAAAGCTTAATTTCAAAAAATAGGATACCTATTTTGATAAAGGATGCTACATGGCTGAAGCTGTTTGGGGATACGGGAGACAGGTTTGTTAATAATGCAAAAAAAGAAGTTGAAAATCTTCTTGAAAAGCAACGATTAATAGAGGGTCAACTTAGACATAAGAAAAGTGAAAAAAGGAAGGCTATGTCTAAGATAATAATGCTATCTGATGAAGTTAACAACAATCATTTAACAAAGGGCGCTGAATTGCTGGGACAATACCAACAAGAAATACATACTTTAAATGATGAAATAGATAATTTGACATTTGAACTAGAGACACTACCAATGGCACTAAAGGAAGCAAATCTTAATTTAATTAAAGCAACTGTAAAGCTAGCATATAAGCAGTTAGCTCAATGGGAGAGTAGTATAGAGCCTTTTAATTCAGAAATCGAGACCTTAAGAAACCGGCTGAGGGAGCTAATCGAAAAGAAGAATGATTATGAGGAAAAAATAAATTCAACATATTTGTTTATTCACGGATTGTTAGGTAGTGAAGAAATAGAAAAATTAGATAAGGATATGCTCGATTAAAGAGTGCTTAGGCATTCTTTTTTTATGACCTAACCCGATTTCCTGAATGCTTTTATCAGGAAATCGATGGTAGGTCAAACGCAATGAGAACCAAATTTGCACGACCG
>NZ_FNQE01000055.1 GCF_900107485.1 Proteiniborus ethanoligenes | reverse complement strand
GGTATGATACAAAGCATGTCCAGAGTGTCAAGATGCATTGATAATGGACCTATGGAAGCATTCTGGGGCATGTTAAAATCTGAAATGTATTACCTTAGAAGATTCAATTCATACTCCGAATTAGAAACTGCTATTGTTGATTATATAGAGTATTACAATAATCATAGGTATCAAAGGCGATTAAAGTGTATGACACCAATAGAGTACAGAAATTACTTGCAGAATAAAGTTGCATAGAATGAGTCTACGCCAACCATTGTTCAACGATTGGCGTAGAAAGATTTTTATTTTTACCACTGTCTACTTGACAGGGGCATGTTCATTTGAGGGTGTTTTTATTGACTTTTACTATGAAAGTTTAACATAATCTACATATTTATATAACAAGTCTCCTTGACTAAAGACTTCTGACTCATTAACTACTTTCCAGTTAAGATCTAAATCTAAATTAGGTATGAGAGTATCTGCTGGAAAGGTTTTAAACACTTTGGTTATATAGGCCCTGTTACAGTATTCTATAAGCTGACGAGCAATGTTGCCACCGCCAATAACAAAAACCTCCATTTTTTTATTAGAGGATGATTGCAATTTTTCTAATAAAGTAGATAGACTGTCTAAGGAATTTATTACAATGGATTCATCGGCTTCATAATCCTTATCTCTAGTTAGAACAATATTTATTCTATTGCTAAGAGACTTTCTATTAGGCAGGGCTTCAAAGGTTCTTCTTCCCATTATTACAATATTTCCTTCAGTTAGCTTTCTAAATCGCTTTAAGTCCTCTGATATTTTATACAACAAATCTCCATCATATCCTATATTCCAGTTATTATCTACTGCAAAAATCAGTATCATATTTTTTACCATAATAGACCCTTCACTTTTAAATTTATTATTTCATTATATTTTTTACTGAAACACTGTTTCTTATTCATTATTTAAGCTATTACTATTTTCGCTATATTCAAACCCAAAATACTCCTCTAACGTAATATCCTTTTCATATATTTCCTCTGCTATTTCCTTGCCCACATATCTAATATGCCATGGCTCATAGCTATATCCAGTTATGTCTGTCTTTTCTTTTGGGTACCTTATTATAAACCCAAATTTATGTGCATTTTCTTTAAGCCATATACCTTCTGCTGTTTCTCCAAATCTCTCCGCCAATGAAAAATTAGCACTTTTACTAGACACATCCATTGCCAACCCTGTATGATGCTCACTTTGCCCTGGTCTAGCTACTAGCTTATTAGCAGCCTCCGCTCCAACCTTATTTGCTTTGTTGTTAAATAGAAGCTCCTGTCTAGAATAGGATCTATATCCTGAAACCGCATATAAAGCTATATCTTCCTTTTCTCCTTCTTTAAACAAATCTTCTAGGGCTTTAGCAGCTTCTTTTCTCAGATACTTCTTCTGGTCATTTCCTTCAAAGGAAAACCTAACATTTGGAACTACTAAATCATCTGGCTTATAATCAGAGGATAAATTTCTCTCCTTATTAACTAATACCAAAATATCATTAGGATTATTAATAATTTTCTTTCCTTCATCATTTAAATATACAGTATTCTCCAACAGTTCTTCTTTTATTGCTTGCTCTTCATCATGGTCTTCTTCAATATCTATGATGTCCTCCTTATTTTCAGAAGAGTCACTGTCTTCTTCCTCTATTATGTCACTATCTGCCAAGACATAGTCAGATGATGGCTCATTTGAAATAGTGTTTTTAATAAAAGGGAATAGCTTGTCCTTAGCTTGTGCAACAATAGTTATAGAAATAAGCACTACTAAAAGAATACCAAAAAGTCTAAGCCTATGTTTCCCTCTTGGTCTCTGGTTTTTCCTCATATCCTTCATCCTCTCATGAACTTTTGATTATGTATAACATACTTAATTATATCACAAATATGCAAAAAACCAGTTTGTTTGACAAAATATAATAAATTTGTCATGAGAGAATAATCCTTTTAATCTAATCATTATTTTTCAGCCGATTCTCATCCTTATTTTATTAGCTGCTGTATTAAATTATATCCACCTAAAAGTCCAAGAAATAAACCTGCTACATTTATTATAGTTAAAAAGGTATAGTTTTTTGAAGTTTTTCCTCTTTTCTTAATAGAGTAAATATTTTTCCCAGCAAGATAAACTAATACAACTGTAGGATCATAGCCTTTAACATAAAGAACTACTGCCAATATGACAACAACAAATGTTATACACATTTCGATTATTTTAATAGTTCTTAACCTTTTTATTTGTAATTCTCTAGAATTCATGTCTTTAGCTTTCATACTCTTCTCCTTATTTTTTATTGTATCCTAATCTATCCAATATTAGACTATATCCCTCTGCTCCATAGTTTAGAGCTCTATTTATTCTACTTATAGTTGCAGTACTTGCTCCTGTCTCATCTTCAATTTCATTATAGGTTTTCTCTTGTCTTAATAATTTTGCTACTTCTAGTCTTTGACTAATTGATTTAAGCTCATTTATTGTGCATATATCCTCAAAAAATCTATAGCATTCCTCAATATTTTCAAGCTTCAATATAGCTTCAAACAGCTCATCTAATTGCTTGTCCTTAATCTTTGATCTATACTCCACAAAATCACCCCCAGTAATTTATTGTGAAACGTTTTCATATTATAAGATTCATATCTATTACTATATTATATTGTAATATTATGTGCTTAATTTTACAAGAGATTAAGTATCTAAAAATACACCTCTCTGTATTTACTATTTTTATAGTGGATACATTTGAGGTGTATTCTATTTAGAATTTTTATATAAAACTAGATATTTCCTGTGAAAATCTCCTCATAGCTTTTTATTGCATATTGTCGTCCAAAATCCGTTAGCTTAATTACATGATCATGGATGTAAATTTTCTCTTCCTTGATAAGCTTATTGATTGTTGAATCTAAAAAATCTTCACTCCAATGCATATGCTCTTGAATAGTATTTATTCCACATTCTATAGATTCATTTTTATCCCCTTCATGATTATATAAATGAAATATTAGAGATTTTTCAGCGAAATCCCTTTTTTGTGATTTTCGTCTCTTAAATGTAGTTAATATGCCTCTTACAGGTGCAAATATAAACACTATTAAAAACATTATTCCTGTCATAACCGCCATTGAGCCAGCAATTGAAACATCTAATAGAGAAGCAAGTTGATAACCTAGTACACCATTTATTCCTCCAATAAATGCACTTAATATAATCATACTTTTTAAATTATCCGTAAGAAGATATGCAGTAACTGGAGGCCCAATCATAAATGCAATAACTAATATAGAGCCTACTGATTCAAAAGCTCCTACAGCAGTTATTGATACAATAGTCATTAAGCTATAATGTATCATAAAAGGTGAAAATCCTAAAACAGCTGCAAGCGAAGGATCAAAGGTTACTATCTTAAGCTCCTTAAAGAATATTATTATGAATAAAATATTCATAATAAGTATAAATCCCATTGAATAAATAGCCTTTACTCCTATATCAATTCCAAATATCTTCATACGATTAAAGGGAGCAAATGCAAGCTCCCCTAACAAAACAGAATCTGTATCTAAATGAACTGAGCCTGCATACTTAGATATTATTATTATAGCTATACTAAAAAGCAACGGAAATACTATGCCTATAGCTGAATCCTCGGATACTAATCTTGTACTGTTAAGCATTTCAGTCAAAAACACAGTTAGCACCCCCATAAGAGCAGCTCCTACTATTAGAAATGGAGAGGTTAGGCTGTGAACAATGAAAAATGCAATTACAACACCTAGTAAAATCGTATGTGTTATAGCATCTGTCATCATAGACATTTTCCTTAAAACCAAGAATACACCTGGAAGAGAGCAAGCTATTGCCACTATTACTGCAATAATTTGAATTTCTAATTGTGGGGACATTTAATACTCCTCCTTTCCAAAATAGTTCTCAACGTATTCAATACCCTCCTGAGTAATTGCCCATTTATTAAAATAATCTTTTTCTACAAGTCCTCTTTTAGATAAAGATTCTAATGTTTTTATAAGATTTGTTTTTACTTTTCCTTTTAAATATAGATTAGGTTTCACTGTAGAAATATTGTGACTATGCTTAGTATTATCATGGTTCATAGCTAAGTAATATAGATTTGTAAGTACCTTGTCTCCATTTATTTCTTTATACATTCTTTTATTACTAAAGTGCTTCCATACTAAACCTCTATTAGGTGCAAAACTTAAGCTGAAAATTACTATTAGACTTACAACTATTACAATCATAGGCCCTGTAGGTAGCTTAGAAACGGATGAACTTATGATAGTTCCAATAATCCCTGATATAGAACCAAATATTGCCGAAAGAATTACCATAATATAAAGCTTATCTGTCCATTGCCTTGCAGCTACTGCAGGTGCTATAAGCATAGCACTCATTAAAATAACTCCCACAGTCTGAAGTCCTATAATAATTGCAGCAACTATCATAGATGAAAGCAATATAGTAATAGCCTTCGTTGAAAAGCCTAAGCTTTCAGCAAAGCCTACATCAAAGGATACTAGTTTAAACTCTTTCCAGAAAAGTATAACTAATGCTATTAAAACAGTTCCTATAACTAACATCATCCAAACATCTCTTTTTAGAAGAGTAGAAGCCTGCCCAAAAATAAATTTTTCTAAGCCTGCTTGATTTGCATTGGGAATCTTTTGAATGTAAGTTAATAGAACAATGCCACCTCCGAAAAACACAGATAGCATCAATGCTAATGCACTATCAAATTTAATTCTTGTATATCTAGTTATGAAAAGAATCAACAGAGTAGATATTAAGCCAGATATCAAAGCTCCTAGCAATAAAACTTCAGTTCTCTTAGTTTGTGTGATTAAAAAAGCTAATGCTATACCAGGTAATGCAGAATGAGAAACTGCATCTCCTAGTAGGCTTTCCTTTCTTATAACCGCAAAGCTGCCTAGTACTCCACTTATTATTCCTAAAAGTGCAGAGCCTAATGATACAATTTGTAATGTATAGTCAGTTAAAATAAGCTCTAGTATATTCAACGCCTTCACCTACCTTTTCAAAATTTGTCCAGTGCTTCTATAGGTTTTTTTAAGGTTTTCTTCTGTAAAGACTTGATTTACAGGACCTGAGGCAATAATCTGAGTATTAAGTAAAACTACCCAGTCAAAGTACTCTGAAACAGTTTGAAGGTCGTGGTGTACAACAATTACAGTTTTTCCTCTCTCCCTTAGCTCTTTTAAAAGGGCTATAATAGCTTTTTCCGTTTTAGCATCTACTCCTTTAAAAGGTTCATCCATAAAATATATGTCTGCATCTTGAACTAAAGCTCTTGCAAGAAATACCCTTTGCTGTTGTCCTCCCGATAACTGGCTTATTTGTCTATTTGCAAATTCATCCATGCCTACTTTTTTCAATGCCTCCATTGCCTTAGCCTTATCCTCTGCCCTAGGCCTTTTTATCCACCCTAATATCCCATAACGTCCCATGAGAACTACATCCAATACATTGGTGGGGAAATCCCAATCTACGCTTCCACTTTGGGGAACATATCCGATATAGCGTCTTTGCTCTCTATAAGAAGCACCATTAAATAGTACATTGCCTGAAACAGGTTTTACAAGGTCTAGCATTGCTTTTATTAATGTTGATTTACCTGCACCATTTGGACCTACAATTGCCATCAAAACTGATTTAGGTATGTCTAGGTCTATATCCCATAAAACAGGCTTCGCATGATAAGCCACCGTCATATCTTCAACCTCTATAATATACTCAAGATTTTCTGACATATTATCCACCTCCTATATGGAAATTCTTATTTTAAAGCATTGACTATTGTGTCAATATTACCTTTTAATGTTCCTATATATGTTTCTGCTTCTGTACCTGGATTTCCAGTAGAGTCTGAATACAGTTCTCCACCAATTTTCACTTCAAAACCCTTAGCCCTTACTGCTTCCTGTAGTGCCTCAATATTTTTATGAGGAACAGAAGTTTCAATAAATATTGCTTTTATTTTATGATCTACAATATAATTTGCAAGCTCACGCAAATCTGAAGTACCCGCTTCCGAATCAGTGCTAATTCCTTGCAATCCTTTTACTTCAAATCCGTATGCCTTGCCAAAATAATTAAAAGCATCATGAGCAGTTATTAGTACTCTTTTTTCCTTAGGTAACTCCGCTGCTCTTTGGTTAATATATTCATGTAGCTTGTCAAGTTCATCTAGATAAAATTTTAGATTTGCATCATACTGATCAGAGTGTTTTTCATCTAGAGTTTTAAAGCCCTCTGTCACATGAACAGCAGCCTGTTTCCATAAAGCAATATCAAACCATATATGAGGATCATATATATTGGACCCTTCTTCAAATGTTAAAAGCTTTTCTTCATGAATACCATCTGATAAGGCTACTACAAGCTTTCCACTGTCATTTAGCTTTTCTAAGACATCACCCATTTTTCCTTCTAAATGAAGACCATTATACAATATCATATCTGATTTTTGCATAAGACTTACATCTCCAGCGCTGGCCTTATACAAGTGTGGATCTATTCCTGGTCCCATTAGACCTTGAACCTCTACATATTCCCCACCTATGACTTTTGCCAAGTCTGCAATCATTGTAGTAGTAGTCACCACTCTATATTTGTCGTCCCCATTTAGACTGTTGCTATTGTTGCCTGAGGGGCTACAACCTGTTATTAAAATAGCTATTATAAATAATCCTATTATATATCTTTTCATTATTAAATCCTCCTTTAATCTACATATATTTTCTTGGCAGCCTCTAACCCAATAATTATATTAGTTTTGCCTTTTCTTAAGGTAAT
>NZ_FNQE01000054.1 GCF_900107485.1 Proteiniborus ethanoligenes | reverse complement strand
TTTAAAGTCATGTATTCCTCTACCACCAAAGTGTACGTGGATAACCGGGCCTAGGTCTGTACCATCAAACCCAGCTATTAATGCATTTAACACGTTTAAATGTGTTGTATCTCCTGTTGCATTTATTCTTATAGGATGCTTTGAACCTCCACCTATTTGAACAAATTCTCTTTCACCAGCAGGAGTAATACCACCCTTGCCTCTTGATTGCTCTATAAGCTCTATACCATCTAATGGGTCAATATGTCTTGTAGCCTCTGAGTGTACGAATTGAAATAGTGTTATGCCAAGCTTTTCAGCCATATCATACATATGCTTTGACTCATTATAAGTTTCTTCAGCACTGTTTCTTCCTAGTATCGGGTTTAAAATAGGGTTACCAGTTTCAACCGCCTGTCTTCCAAGCTCAGTAAGTCTATATCCGCTACGAACTACTCCATTAACCTCTCTTGGATATGCATCAGGTAAGCCTTGAACCTGTCCATTTTCATCTACATATGGCATTTTTACACCAAAGGCTTTTTCATATGCTTTTATTCTGTCTATATCTTCTCTTATTATTCTTTCTGTATTTGGTCTCATTTTAGCCATTAATTGCACCTCTTTCCTGAAGTATATTTCTAACTTTATTTATAAGTCCACCTGCTTGAAGAGTATCAAATGTAGTTTGTGATAATCTGTTTAACTCATACTGGTTTTTTGTTCTTAAATTAGTTATTGTATTATTTACTAAGTCTACTTGGAATTCGTCATTTTCTTTTGCTTCATTTTTTATTTCTTTTATATATTCACAAGTCACTACTGGAAGTCCTATATTTATTGCATTTCTTCTAAATATTCTAGCAAAGGACTTTGCTATTACTATACTTACTCCTGAGCTTTTAAGTGCAACAGGTGCTTGTTCTCTACTTGAGCCGCAGCCAAAGTTATCATCAGCAATTATAATATCTCCTGGCTGAACTTTTTCTGGGAAGTCTGGTATTATACTTCCTCTTAGTGTAACCTTTTTTAGCTCTTCTACTGGATAGCTCATAGCATATCCAGGAAGTATTTGGTCTGTATCTACATTTTCATTTAGCATAAATGCTCTACCTTTTATATTGTTCATATAACTAACCCTCCAATGGAATTACAGTACCTGGGCTTGTAATATATCCCTTTACTGCACTTTCTGCTACTGTTCTAGGAGAAGCTAAATATATTTTCGCTTCCTTATGTCCCATTCTTCCTGGGAAATTTCTATTTGTAGAAGATATTGCCACATCTTCCTTTGATAACAATCCTTGATGTGCTCCAAAGCAAGGGCCACAGCCTGGGTTTGTAACTACTGCTCCTGCATCTCTAAATATTTTAGTCAAACCTTCATCTTCCATTTTATCTAATATTCTCTTAGATGCAGGTACTATTACCATATTCACTCCATGAGCTATTTTTCTACCCTTTAATACTTCAGCTGCTATTTTCATATCTGTATACCTTCCGTTTGTACAGCTTCCAATGACTGCTTGGTTAATTTTTTGACCTTCAATTTCCTTAATAGGCTTTACATTTCCTGGTGATGATGGACATGCGGCTACAGGTACTATATCAGAAGCACTAATATTGTATACTTCCTTCACTTCACCTATTTCTTCATCTCCTTGATGAATATATCCTATCATGGCTCCCATTTCTATCATCATGTTAGAGATTGTCATCTTTTCTTCATTGCTTAAGCCTAGTATAGTACTTCCACTAAAGACAACTGCTTTATCTGTAAATCCATTTGTTCCAAATTTACCAATTACATATAGAATAATATCCTTGCCATAAACTCCAGGGTTTAATTCTCCATCAATATTTATTAAATATGTTTCAGGAACTTCTAAATCTAGCTCTCCTAGTGCCATAACCGCTGCTATTTCAGTTGAGCCTACTGGTATAGCCACAGCTCCGTAGGCCCCTGCAGTACAAGTATGAGAATCTGCCCCTACAATTATATCGCCTTTTTTGTATAGTCCTTCTTCCCATATAACCTGATGGATAACCCCTTCTGCTCTCCCATATACCTTTGCACCAAATTTATTACAAAATTCATGTATTGTTCTATGCTGAATTCTAGAGTCTACAGATGAGCAAGGAATATTGTGGTCCATAACGAAAACCACTTTATCTTTATCAAAGACTTTGTCTACACCTATTTTCATAAATTGGTCAACTGCTAAGGGTCCTGTTACATCGTGAGCAATTGCTAGATCAACCTTCACACTTAGCTCTTCCCCTACCTTAACACTAGTCTTATTTGCTTTTTTTGCAATAATTCTTTCTATAATGTTCACTTGTCTCACCTTCTTTCTATGCTTCAACTAGCACTATGCCTAATTTGTTTGCTATCTGAACAGCATCTTCCTTTGATGGAGTAGCATCTCTAAGAACTAATCTTCCTCCACCTCTGTTTAATGCATCTACCATGAAAGTGCCTTCATCAGTTTCTATTGTAACTCTTTGAACTTGGTACTCCTCGTCCTTTATAATTTCAACCTGTATTCCTTCTTTTTCAACTAATTCCATTACCTCTTTATACATTTTCCCGTCTGCTGTAGATGCACCATAAACTGCTCCCATTAATACTCCTGGTACATTTATTCCTCTACGTGCAAATAGCTCTGGGTATAATTCTATTTTAACTTTCTTTATTTTTCCTTTAGCTAAATAATGAGCTATTCTTCCTGTGTTAGTTGGAGAGCCTACAGCTTGGCTACTACCACCTACAACTGCTTCTCCAAGTGTATTAGTAATTGGTCTTGCACCCTTAGCTAGCTTTTTAGCTACTTCCTTAGCTTTAACTAGAGTATTGTCAATATGAGCTTTTTCTTCATCTTTAATAGCTTGAGCTATCAATCTCTCAACAGGCTCTTTAGTTTTAAAGAATGGTTGCATAAATTCTACTACTGTAGGCACTAATGCCTTTGCTGCTACTGGATGAATTTCAGCTGCCATAGCAAGCATTACGTCTATAGGAACATTAACTTCTATATTAGTCTTCACAGCTAATCCTGCTGATAGTGTACCATTTAATATGGCACCACCTATATGAGTTGCACATAGAGCAGGCACCATAACTCTAGGTGTACAAGGTACTCCTATTGTAGGAGATATGGCTATAACCATTGCGCGCTCAATATCTCTTGGGCCTCCACCTAATAACTCAACTTGTGCTGCTGCAATTGCAGCTGAGCCTGCACCATACCCTTCCATGTTACAACCTGTAGTAGTCTTTCCAACTCTAAACATAGCACCAATTTTTAATATCATAGCAGCAATTTCTGCTACTCTTTCTCTTTCATAGCCTGTGTCAAACATAGCCTTGATAAAGCCTGTATATGGGCAAGAGTCTCCAGTACCTGCACATGGATTTAACCCTACACCATGATTGCCTACTTGAGCGGCTATTGTATACACTAAAGCCTTATCTACAAATTCGTCTTGAAATAATCTGAATCCTTCCATATTGTTTAGCTCTGAACCGGTTGTACCTAATAATAAACTGCTTCCTGTAGTTAGTCCAACTTCAATTGCATGTAAGTTGTGGTCAAATTCCTTTAATACTTCTTCTAATACTTCTTCCTTGCTTTTTCCTGTTTGAATTTCTGCTTCAGCAAGAACTACATCTACAAATCTAATCTTTTTTTCATCTGCAATCTCTATTATTTCCCCAAGAGTTAGAGGCATTTTCTCTTCAATCATAGCTTTTAAATCCATAATTATTTCTGCTCCTCTCTTACTTCTATATTTCCCCAATCTTCATACAGCTTTAATACTGCTGAAATATCCTCAGCTCCTAATCCCTTTGCTCTTGCAGCTTCAAACATTTGTTGTGATAAGTTACCTATTATAAGAGGCATTTTTAAATCCTTTGCTGTATCTACTGCAAGCTGTAAATCCTTATATTGTAAATCTATCATAAAGCCTGGTTCAAAATTACCCTTTGCAATAAAGTTATTGTATTTAGCAGTCAATGCATAGGAAGAACCTGAACTTTGGCTAATTATATCGTATAATATCTCTGGCTTAAGTCCTGCCTTAACTCCTAAAGCTAAAGCTTCTGCAACGGCAACCATATTTGCTCCTAATAATAAATTGTTTACTAGCTTAACTGTATCTCCAGCACCTACTTCCCCTACATGATTAACCTTTGTACCTATACAGCTTAATATTGGAAGAACCTTTTCAAATGCTTCTTTGTTTCCACCAACCATAATAGTAAGAGTTCCTTTTTCCGCTCCTGCTGCTCCACCGCTTACTGGTGCATCTAGTACTTCTACACCTTTTTGACTAGCTTTTTTTGCAATACCTTGAATTGATTTTGGAGTGATGCTGCTTAAATCAACTATTATTGTTCCTTCTTTTATTCCTTCAAGAACACCATCTTTTCCTAAAACAACGCCTTCTACTATAGCTGAATTTGGAAGAGAAGTAAGTACAACATCTGCATCCTTAGCTACCTCAGCAGGCGTTTGTCCTTCTTTAGCTCCTAAATCTACTAGCTCTTTTACAGCTTCTTTATTTAGATCAGACACCTTTACCTCGTATCCACCCTTTAGCACATTAATGGCCATTCTTTTTCCCATAACTCCTAAGCCTATAAAACCAACTCTCATGTTTACCCTCCTATTTAAAATATCTTTTAATATATATTCTCTATGCTTACATACATAATACATAGCAATTTTCGTGCCAATTTTTAACCCATTAAATAGCCTAATTTTATAATATTTACACTATATATCTTTCATTTTTGAAATGGTTGAAAAGGTTTTTCCTCTAACATTCATAAAATCCCATCACGTAGCATTGCATATTTGAAACGGTTGTTCATTTTTGAAATATCTATTTTAATAATTTCATATTTAAAAGTTGATAGAAGTGCTCTTACGCACTTCTATCAACTTTTTCAAATTTATATTATAAGTTTAACTTTAAGTCGCCTTCCTTAATCCAACCCATTTTTCTCATTACATTAGCTATTATTGGAGTAAGAACTGCAGGTATTATAAAGTGTAATATTAAAATTCCTATCCACATTGTTGCTCCACCCTTACCAGCAGCTTCCATAGCTTCTATTGTTCCAAATTGTCCAACAAATCCACTAGTTCCCATTCCAGAACCCATTGGAGTTCCTTCCATTTTAAATATTAATGTTGCCATAGGTCCAGTAATAGCAGCAACTAGTGTTGGGGGAATCCAAATCTTCCAGTTTCTAACTATGTTAGGTACTTGAAGCATAGATGTTCCTAATCCTTGTGCTGCAAGTCCACCCCATCCATTTTCTTTAAAGCTCATTACAGCAAAGCCAACCATTTGTGCACAGCATCCAGCAGTAGCAGCTCCCCCAGCTAATCCTGCAAGTCCAAGCATCATACATAATGCAGCACTACTAATAGGAAGTGTTAATACCATACCAACTATAACTGAAACTAATATTCCCATTAAGAATGGTTGTAGAGTTGTAGCATACATAATAAGTTTTCCTACGCTTGTCATAAACGCTCCTACAGCAGGTCCAACAACTGAGCCAACTAGAACACCAGCTATAATAGTAACAGCAGGAGTAACTATAATGTCTATTTTTGTTTCTTTAGATACTATTTTACCTAATTCAGCTCCTATTACTGCTGCAAGGAATGCACCAACTGGTCCACCTAGTGCATTACCAGCTGCACCTGTTACTGCTGATGCAAATAATACAAGTGGTGGTGCTTGTAAACCGTATGCAACAGCTACACCTATTGCTGCTCCTGTCATATCTTTACATATAGGCCATATAACTTCGCTTAAAAACGGGATACCTAATTTGCTTCCTAGGGTATTCATAATAGTACCAATTAATAATGATGAAAAAAGACCTAGTGCCATAAAACTCATAGCATCAATTAAATATCTTTTTACAGAGATTTCAATATTCTTTCTCTTTAAAAAGCTTTGCTTTGGTGCTTGGTTTTCTTTACTTCCATTTTGACTCATTAAATTTTCCCCCTCTTTGTTATTTGTTTTTTAGTGCTTCTATTATAGCTTCAGGTGTTATAGGTAGTTCAGTAAACCTAACTCCAATAGCATCATGTATAGCATTTATAATTGCTGGTATTATTGGTATTAGTGCAGGCTCACCTATTCCCTTAGCACCGTAAGGCCCAGTTGAAACAGGATCTTCAACAATAATCGGATATATTTCCGGCATATCCATAGCAGTATATACTAGGTATTTTGAGAATCCTGGGTTAATGATTACTCCTTTTTCTACTTCAACCTTTTCTAATAATGCGAAGCCCATTCCCATAGCAGCTCCACCTTCTATTTGTCCTTCTACCATTTGTTCATTAATTGCTTGTCCTACATCATGTGCTGCAACTACTTTTAGTACTTGTACTTCTCCTGTTTTTGTATCTACCTCTACCTCTACTATATGTGTAGCAAATGCATAGCAAGCATAAGGTATACCTTGCATATTTACAGGGTCTAAGCTTGTAGTATCAGGATTAAAGGAACCACTTCCAAGGGCTATTAGTCCTCTTTTTTTCATTTCCCCCATTAACTCAGTGTAAGTCATTTGGATTTCTTCATTTCCTAATACATATACTTCTCTATTTTTAAACTCAATTTCTTCTGGACTAACTGCAAGCATATCTGCAGCTACATTTACTAAAGTGTCCTTTGCCATTTTTGCTGCTAAATAACATGCATTACCTGAAATATAAGTTTGTCTACTTGCTGATGTAGCACCGCCTTCTGGTGTAACTCCAGTGTCTGCAGAAATCACATATACATCTTCATAATTAACTCCTAATGTTTCAGCTACAATTTGAGCCATTACGGTTGTAGAGCCTTGACCTATATCAGCGCATCCAACTAATGCGGTTACAGTTCCATCTCCATGAACTTCGACAAATGCGGCAGCTGGATTTGGTAGTCCTGTATTACCTATTCCATACCACATACATCCAATACCAGTTCCTCTTTTCTTCATTCTACTTCACCTCGTATAATATGTTTAGACCCAGATTTTCAGGTGTCTAAGCATATTTATTTTTATTTAATTTTAATTACAATGTTTAATCGAGATATCCT
>NZ_FNQE01000053.1 GCF_900107485.1 Proteiniborus ethanoligenes | reverse complement strand
AATAACATAGAGAAGAAATCAGAAATCCAGCCAGATAAAAATATATGCTCCGGAATTTTTTTATCATAAATCCGGCGATATAATAGATGTTGACAATGCCTATCGAATAGGCAACACCGAAACAAACGGCTGACACAAGCCTCGCATCCGGGTACTGCATTCGAACTATATCTACCACAAACCCAAGGGCTAAAAATGCAAAAGAAAGATTCAGCATGATGCAGATATTCATGGAAAAACGGGCTTGCAGAAAAAGGATCACTGCAAGGCCCGCCAGAATCCCCCCGAAATAGTAGCTTTCTATCTGACTATTCGCAAAACCGCTCATTTGCTGAAGGGCGGCTGGTGCGATCACATCATTTAAGGCAAATACGATAAAAATCACAGGCATTAAGGAATATGCCTTTATAGGTGCTTTTACTTTTTGAAAGGAAGGCACCGTATCAGCACGAGACTTAATAAAATAGGTGCTAAACGCCAAGGTTATCATAATAAAAAAAATAAGAATGGCAAACGGATGCGGCTTGATCTGTGTACTACTTAATATCGGTTTTATATACATTAATACCTTTGGGAACAGCACAACCAGAATCATGGAATAAAATTTTTCCGAATTATTGAGAACCATAAAAAAAGCGTACACATGAGCGATAAAAATGTGCCCTATACAGGGTACGGCAATCAGCATAATGATTTTGGAAGGGATGCCCGGTCCAAGAAATAATACTGATATAAAACATACCAAAGAAACGATCACGCTGTAAAATGAGGCGGGAACAAATTTCTTTCCATCAAAAAGAAGCGGTATCAGACTGCCGGAAATCAGCATGACATAAAAGTAAAAGGTTGTGTCGCCCACAATTTCCTCAAATAGACTTACTTTAAGGGCAAAGCCTCCCATTGGCAGAAAATATGCATAGAGCCATATAGAAACAGCAATCCATCCCCAAAAATATGGCAAGTTTTCCCTTGTGACAGCCTTGATGCTAAGCTTATTTGTAACCTGAAATGCAAGTCGAAAAAAACCTTTTAGATCAATCCTATGTACTCCCATTATTTCCACACCACCTATATACGCTTATGCGCTTTGTATCTGCCGTCTTTTGGTTTCTCTGCTTCGTTTGGAATGGCCCAGGCCTTACCAAACCGGACAACGCCTGGAATAATTTCTTTTTCACAGAGAAATTGTACACGTCTCACAGATACACCCCATTTTTCCGCTGCTTCCTGTACGGTCATATATTCCATACGCTACTGCTCCTATCTGTAAAAATACAAAATGAATTACAATAATTTTATTATAATACGCCATTGCGTATAATACAAGTAAAAATTGGGCATGGCTGCATAAGATATTTCACCATGATTAAGCAATGCGGTTTAATTAAGGAACAACCTCCAGCGCTATAAATAGCATTTGTTATGTTGTAAAGATACAGCTTGTTCTTTCTCTGTAATAATATCTTTTAGAGTGAGTGGTTCTGGGCGGTTCACCATGAACCGGGGCTGGGTTCAGCTAAAGCACATAGTAACCCCTTGGTGGAAACTATGTGCTTTTTTACTGGCCCATCTAATCTTATTTCAAAATTAGCCTATTGCTTGTGTGGCTTCCATTCTCCCGATATCGAGTCTCCTTTTCAACCAATCCGGCTTTGCTAAGATCATGGAGCGCCCTCTTAATAGTACTGCGTGATAAATCCAAGTCAGAGGCAATGGTTTTTACTGCCGGCCAGCAGTCCTGCCCCTTACCTGCACGGTCTTTTAGATACATATAAACAACCCTTGCTCTTGATGGTAGCTCATCAGGAGAGGCCTTATACAAATGATCAAAATATCCCATGTTCTACCCCCTTCCTTTTAAGATGTCCGTACATGAGTACGGCGTTTCGATGTATTTGTTTGCGGTTCGGTAACAGGGGTATGCAAAGTACCGCTACCACTCACTTCCTCCAATAGCTCACCGCTTTCAGTATCAATAGCGATAAATGCTGCATGACGGCGCATAATATTTTCCTCTAGTATTTGTTTATCCGCATAGGTAACCTTTCGGTGGGCACGTTCTGCTACTGTATAAACACTATCAAAGGTAATGCCCCAATCTAAAAATAGGCGAAGCTTGGTTTTCATCGGGTGAGTACCTGTTTTCATCACAACAAAATTACCTTTTGGAATAGACTTCAGTTCATCTGCTGTCATGAGAGGACGCTCCATCATCTGTAAGGATTGGCTGGGGTCATTTTTGCCGCGGCTGATGCTACCACTCATGACGGTACGGCTGCCCATCGCCTTGGACAGCACCTCGGCAGTCTGGCTGTTGGGTGCAAAACCACCGAAGATAGTATCCTGGCAGTTATCTACGATAATTTCGGAGCCTTCTTTTCCGTAGTTTTTTTCAAGCTGTCCGAAACTTTGAATAATTGGAACCATGGTCAAACGGCGAGAACGGCTGGCAGAAAAAATCAGCTCAAGTGAGTCAATGGCAGGAAGCGTACCAAGCTCATCACAGTAAAAAACCACTCTGTTTTTCAGCTTACCTTCATTTTCATCGGCTACAGCTAAAATTTCACGGTAGAGCTGTTGAATCATTAGGCTAACCATAAAGTATTTTGTCAAATCTTCTTCCGGCAGCACAATAAATAATGCCGATTTTTTATTTACAAACTTTTCAGCATCAACAGCTGTATCAAAACACAAAATCTGCTCCATCTCGGAGTCAAGGAAAGAGTTTAATCTTGAGAGCACTGTGGATAGAACTGACATCATTGCCTGCTCTGCTGCCTTGAGAGTACAATAAGGATGTCTTAAGTTGAAATTATCCCCTTAGCGTAAAGCTATAGTTCATTTATCCACCCCTATTTTATTTTGTATATATACTTTATAGGTAAATTCTATCTTATTAAATTAAATCTCTAATTCTATTTTACTATCTCTAATCGGAACCAAAAAGTGCTGCCTTTCCCTAATTGTGATTCAACGCCATATTCTCCATCATGCATTTCTATAATATTTTTTACTATAGATAATCCTAGGCCTGTGCCCATTATGGGTCTTTTATGTTTTTTATCGACCTTATAATATCGATCCCATATATAGGGTAAATTACTTTCAGAGATTCCTTCTCCATGGTCTATTACTTCAATTCTTACAATATTGTCCTTGAGAATTTGTTTTACAACTACAAGCTTATCGCTGCCACAATGTGTGATTCCATTGAGCAGGAGATTATAGAATCCTTGAGTAATCTTGACCTCATCAGCAAGTATATAGATTTCTTTATCATATACGAAATCCAACTGATAGCCTTCATTTTTAACTAAACTACCAATACGATTAATAGTTTTTTGAAGACTTGCTGTAAGATTATAATTCGTCTTGTTTAATTTTTCTGTACCTGTTTCTATATTTGAAATATCAAGGACATCATTTACAAGAGAGGTCAAACGCTTTGTTTCGTCCATGATAATTTGGCTTTGCTCTGGTGTTACTTCTTGCGGGAAATCATGCATCATCTCAGCATAGCTATAAATTAAGGCTAAAGGTGTCCTCAAATCATGGGAGATATTTGCCATAAGCTCGCGCCTCTGTCCTTCTACTTTTGATAGCTCCACAGCAGCTGTATTTAGTGTGTCGGATAGTTCTTCAATCTCTAAGAATCCTTTGCCATGAAACTTCACCTCATAATTACCCATTGCCAAGGTCTTTGCACCTTTATTAATCTGCTCAATTGGTCTTGATATATGTTTAGATATAATAGCTGCAAGTATGGTTGCAAGTATGACCATGATTCCCGTTATGATAATCAGTTGTATTTTTAATGTGGATACTGTAGCATCAACAGGCGTTACCATAGCATAAAAGGTAAGAGATAGTACACTCCCATCCTGTAAAACAAACTCTTGAACCTGGGTAATTGTCTCTGGCTGCCTATGATTAAATCTACCAGGAGCAGGTTGAACTGGTGGAGCAAAGTCTTGGGTGGGTCTTACCATTATCTCTTTGGTTAGTTCAATTTCATGTAAAATATCCTTAAGGGTTGGGTTATTGATTTCTTGTTCGACTAAACGAATTGCTTTATCTATTTCAATTTTACGAGTAAATCTATACATATCACTTAAAAAGGTGGTCTGGAACATCCATAGAATTAGTATGAGTAATAAACAAAATCCTAAAAGAAATACAAAAATTCTCCATTGTAGTTTTAGTTTATCCATCGAATCGATACCCCAATCCCCGTAGAGTTTTTATAAAATATGAATAAGGACCTAGAGATTTTCTAAGAAGCTTTATATGGGTATCCAATGTCCGATCATCACCATAGTAGTCATATCCCCATACCTCAGTCATTATCTTTTCCCTTGGTATGGCAATATTTCTATTTCGAATTAAAAAAAATAATAAATCATATTCTTTAGGTGCCATATCTACTTGAATCCCATCAATAGAAACCTTATAGGCTGTCATATCTACTTTTAATCCATCCTTTTCAAATACAATATGTCCATCGGCATCAGACTCTCTAAAACTATTTTTATCAGCTCTACGTAAAATTGCATTTATCCTAAGCATAATCTCCTTTGAAGAAAAAGGCTTCACTACATAATCATCTACTCCAAACTCAAAACCCAAAATTCGATCATACTCTTCCCCTCGTGCAGATAACATTATAACCGGTGTATCCGAGAATTTGCGTATTTCTTTCACAGCGGAAAATCCATCTAATTCAGGCATCATTACATCCATAATGATAATATCAAAGGTATCGTCACGACAAAGTTCTACTGCCTCTAATCCATCCCCTGCTTCAGTGACATCATGGCCTTCAAATATAGCATATCTCTTTATTACTGCACGAAGCCCTGCTTCATCATCACATATCAAAACCTTAGCCATTAATATCCATTCCTTTCTTGAGAAGATTTTCTATTCAATAGAAATTTGACTATTAAAAGTTACATCCTTTAATAGTCAATTTTTGTTTGTTTTTTTAAATTATATCATAAGTTTAGTAGTCTTTTTTATACCTAGCGACAAATATTGTAGCTATAATTAGTACAAATAATAATAGACTGATTTGGATAAGGTTGTTTTTACCTAGATTCTGTCTTATATCACTATTAGGCACTATAGAATTCGTTGGATTTCCCCTCATTTCCTCCTGGAGCTCTATCCTGCCCTCTTGCCTCATATTAGATAATTCCATGTCAGCTGGAAGTTCCATTCCACTTGGTATCTCTATTTCTTCTAAGTTACCAAAGAATGGTCTACCTCCATTTCTATCCATTCCACCAAATCCTTCATTGCCTCCTCTTCCTCCCATCATACTCCCAAGGTCAGATAGATTTAAATCACCTGCTGAAATTAGATTATCAGCATCGGCCTTTTGATCTTCAGTAGTTGAATGAACTGTGCCATGTAGCTGACCTTGAATACTTTTAGCTCTCAGATTTCCAAGGGTGATAAAGGATGATACAGCTTTTTTATATTCTTCATAGGTACAGAATGCCGTATTATCATTTTTAACATAATCAGAAATCAATGTATCAAGAGTATTTATTTTTTCTTCAAATTTACCATTTGCAAAATACTCATCCATTAATTGCTGTAAATAACTATGATATAAATTTAGATACTCAGGATTTTCAAATAGTTTTTCAATTAAAGGTCTACTGGACATCTCCACGCCACTTACTGGTGTATCTATAGGGAAGTTTATAACCGATGATGCATCTCCACTTTGAAATCCTCCCCATGCAAGATTATAGTCCCAAGGCAGAATAGTAATCTTGCCCTTGTTTTCATATACATAGTAGTTTTGTGCCATACTTGAACTATAACTATCAAGATTAACCACAATGGTATGGGCAGCCAAATAACGTAATATTTGGTCTACATCAAAATATTCTTCTAAATTATTTCCTTCAGAAAGATTTTTTAGTGCTTCAATTACACGTTTATAATCCTTCTCTGTTCCTTTACCTACAACATTGTTGAAGATGGAACCGTAGCTTTCCACATTATCATCAGTATATTCAAGACTTCCACCGCCAGAACCTCTTCCCATGTCTCCACCCATTCCCGGGAATCTATCTTCCATATTTCTACCTTCTACGCTCCTATCTTCCCCATTTATGGATTCAGGTAATTCGTTACTTGTTCTTTCCTGTGATTCACCATTGGGTCTTTGAAATCTAGTATTTTCTCCACCTTCCATATCTGACATGGCTCGCATATTGTTATTTTGTCTATTTGGTTGATTATCTCCCATATTTCCACCCTTATCCATACTTTTTACATTATAAAGCATCCCAGATGTATCATTAAAAACTCGCTGTTCATAACTTTCATTGTATAATTCTACCGCTAGATATAAACCCCAGTTTTCATCATTTACTTTAATATCTGCAAATCCAAAGCACGGGGCATCTACGCCAATTTCCTTCATTAAATCATAGGAAACATACTCTTTCATATAGGTATTATCCCCAAGCATATTATTAACTACAAAACTCTCAAGTCCAAAACATGTCTGTCCTTTTATATATTCATCAAATTGAAAACGAAAGCTATATCGATCACTATTGGAACTTGCAACTTGGGTTAAACTGGAGTTACCCTTAGGACGTATTCCAACGGATTGGAATTTAGTCCCATTCACCATTACATCTGCCATTATATATTGTTCGTTTATTGCATTGTCTAACATCTCTTGCCATTGAGCTTCATCTGCAATAATCTCGACAGAGATAATATCACTTCCGAAGATTTTACTTGTATATTCTGCCTTACCAGTATTTATAATATTTGCTTCTTGTGTATTTGCAACTACTACAAATAAAATACTTACTACCAAGGCAAAAACAAGGCTTATTGCAATTAATATATTTATTTTTTTACTTTCTATCATGTTTTCACCCCATTAAGAATATTTAGGCTGTATATTCACCATTGTAACTTACGAGGCAAGCGTTGTTTACCCCATTTATAGTAAGTAATTCATTTAGGAGTTTTGCTGACATATCTAAAAGTCTAACTTCAACAGTTAGTTCAATACCATTTCTTGAAACTGTCTTTGCTTTGACTAAGTTCTTTTTAGTCATTGATTTTATCTTTATCATAGAATCTTCTTCCGCTTTATCATCTTCTAAATTAAGTATAATGATATATGGTGTATCACTGCTTTTCTTATTTACAAATACAAGAAGAACGATCCCTATAAAAATAGAGCCAATCACCCCAAGGGGAATCAAACCTGCACCAATGACTATACCTACTGAAATTGCCCAAAATAAAAATGCGATATCCAATGGCTCTTTTACTGCCGTTCTAAAACGAACAATAGATAATGCACCTACCATACCAAGGGATAAAATAATATTTGATGTTACTGCAAGGATAATAAATGTTGTAATCAGTGTCATAGCCATTATGGAAACACCAAAAGATGCACTATACATAACACCTGCAAAGGTCTTTTTATAAACGAAAAATATAAATAGCCCTATGGCAAATGATAAAAGCATGGCAATTGAAACATCCAATATTGAAAACTCCACAGCCTTTTCTAAAAAACTTGATTTAAAAATATCATTAAACGTCATTATGAATTACCTCCGATTTATATAATTCTTGTTACTGCATATTTTGAAAATGCAGCACTTCTTCTGCTGGAAAGGGATACTATACCACGAATGATCTCAGGTAGAAAATTATCATACTTAACCTCCAAAATATAAACATCTGTAACTGGTACAAAAACAGGATTAGCCATCAAAAAATCCTGAATATTAAAGCTTGCTCGAATATCATAGTCCAATGTTATACGTACATTTCCTGCATGATAAACATATGCCTCCCGCCAATAATCCACTATATTTTTAGGTCGTAGTTGCTGATAATGCATTTTAGTGTACAACTCCAAACATAATGGAGTATCCATCTCTTTTAATACTGCTATATCTCCTTCAATCAATCTTTTACATTGATCCTCTCTTATAACTGCACTTTCCTTATAGCATATGCCATTCTTTTTACTTTTCTTTTCAAGTCGAATGAAGGATGTATCATTGTCATATAATCTTAAACGGAATTTCTCACGTTCATTTACTCCTTCTATTTTTTCTTTTAATGCCTTATCATTATAATTATCAAAATACAGGCTTCTAATTCGATAACCATTTTCTGTACCGCAATTTCTATCAAGACTGGCTACAAATGGAAGCCTTGCCCTAAGTTGAAGCACGTCGCAATAGTTAATATAATGTTTTAGCTCATATCTACCTTTAATCTTACTCATCTTTTCACTCCTTCCTATGGAATGATTCTATAATACAAGATGAATATGAAATATATTTGTATATTATCTGAACTTTAACTGAATTATTGTTTATAATAACATCATTATTTATTTGTAAAGAAAATCAATCAGATATGTTCCCACAAACAGAAAACCCATTGAATGTCATCTATACACTCAATGGGTTAAAACCACTATAACTATTGATTTTACTACATCTTACACTTTTCAATTCTAACCACAACTTCAACGTGCCTTGAGAGGTCAATAAAGATGTCGTATGAAGATGGCATCCCCTTGGTGGGATAGTACTATCTCCGAAAATAATAGCTCATTTTTTTCTTATACATTTTTTTATACATCTTATATATATTTAGGTTATTCCTTTCTTCATTCTAATGCTTATTAAATTATGAACAACAAAGCCCTCAAGTATACTCATAATTGAACATGCCCCTGTCAAGTAGACAGTGGTAAAAATAAAAATCTTTCTACGCCAATCGTTGAACAATGGTTGGCGTAGACTCATTCTATGCAACTTTATTCTGCAAGTAATTTCTGTACTCTATTGGTGTCATACACTTTAATCGCCTTTGATACCTATGATTATTGTAATACTCTATATAATCAACAATAGCAGTTTCTAATTCGGAGTATGAATTGAATCTTCTAAGGTAATACATTTCAGATTTTAACATGCCCCAGAATGCTTCCATAGGTCCATTATCAATGCATCTTGACACTCTGGACATGCTTTGT
>NZ_FNQE01000052.1 GCF_900107485.1 Proteiniborus ethanoligenes | reverse complement strand
TGTAATGTTTCAATTCCTCATAGGTAATCTATAAACATGACTAATTTTTATTATAAAGATGAAGATTTTCATTTGTTTCAATTCCTCATAGGTAATCTATAAACCATATAAAAAACATTTGAACACACATATCTATATTTGTTTCAATTCCTCATAGGTAATCTATAAACCCATAAAAATGGCTATGTTATGCCATGATATATTTTTAACATTTTTGTTCTAAATAGCCCCCTCAAAAATGAAATGTTGAAATTTGCTGCTTTTATAACAGTTGATTTGGCGTCGATTCTTAGGGCTTTTTACACTACTATAGGTCGACAACCTTTTAACTTCATAAATATAATATTTTATAATATATTTTCTTCTCCACCTTTTTTAATACCAATAATTTCAATTAATGAATATTTTGTTGTTCTAAATCTATAAATAATTACTGAATCTTTTTCTTTATTTATTACTTTTTCAAGCTCCATCTTTAGCTTTGTTAAATTAGCTTCACTTATTTCACCTTCGAAGACAGAGTTTTGAACCCAATATAAGTACTTTCTACAAGTCCTTAAAGCTTTAGCAACACTTTTTTGTTCAACATCATAAACTAATATTACAAACAACTTTAACACCCCTTACCAGCGAGAAACAAATGGCACATACTCTTTTTCACCCATTAAATGTTTCTCGAGTTTATACAATTCCATTCTGATAAGCCTTCGATAAGAAACTTCTCTTCCAAGTTCTCTATGTTTAATAGTAGTAATTAATCGTTTATCAAATTCCTCTACAAATCTCTTACTAGCACTATCTTTAAGTAATACTCCCTCTAAATCATTATTGAAATCACTTTTTTTAATCATTTTTTTGCCTATTAATGTAAAAATTATTCTATCAACAATTATTGGTTTAAATATTTCAGCTACATCAAGATTTAAAGTAAATCTTCTAAAATTTGTTGTGTGTAAATAACCTATTCGTGGATCAAGATGTGTTTTATATATTTCTCCTAAGACTAAAGTATATAACATGGAATTACCAAAACTAATTAATGCATTTAAATGATTCTTAGGTGGTCTTCTAGTCCGCTGCACAAACCTAAAGTCTTCATTTTCAATTATTTTGTCAAATGATTTATAATACATTTCTCTTATATTTCCTTCTATTCCCATAAGTTCCTTTGTGTTTTTACATTCTTTTATCTTTTCTGTAAGGGAAAGAATACTGTCACTTATTGAATCTACATCTTTACCTCTTCCAGCATAGTATTTAACTACATTCAACATGTTCCTTGCACTGCCTTCAACAAACTTTGCAGCAATATTAAGTCTTTTTTCCTCATCCATATAATTCTCAGCTTGTTTTAATATCATATAACCAGAGTTTAAATGTTCTCTAGGATAAAAAGAGCCTGAGTAATAACCGTAATAATTAAAAAAATGTAAGATAATTTCTTTTTGTGACATATAATCTAGAAAAGCTTTATTTAAATCCACTTCTCCAAAAATAAATATTTCACTAATGTCTTCTATGGGTAAAACTTTTCTTCCTAATTCACTTTCAAAAGCAATTGTGTTATCCTTCCTTTTCAGAGTACCATTATTAAAAATATAAATGATTTTTTTCATTTAATACCTCCTAAGCCCAACAAAATTCATTATATGCACAATTCTTGCAAAACGATATCTTTTGAGCAGGTTGCGGTTTATCTTGATACATAATCCATAATATTTCATTTATAGCTTGATCCAATTTCGCCTTTAACTGTTCGTTTAATATTATTTCTTCTCTTTGCCTTTCTTTAGGAAACATCAATATTCCTTTAGCATTAATACCCTTCTTTTCAAGTTCAAATAAATAATAAGCAAGCTGCATTCTTGCGCTTTCTTTAAACCTAGAACTTTTTTTTACTTCTCCTACTACTAATTCTCCATCTTCTCTTTTTAATATATCTATTTTAATATTCCCTAAAGATACTTCCTTCTTTTCTCTTTGATAAGAATTTTCATGTATAAATCTTCCTACATCAATGAATTCATTGTCTTGGTCAGCTTCTATTCTATGAGCCATTAACCATACTTCGCGCTTACAAATATAATAATACCATATCAGAGTTCCAGTTACCTTTATTTCTTCTCTAGCTTCCATAACCCACCACCATAATATGCGAATTATTTTGAAACACTAAACGAGTTTTATAAAGCCAAATCCTTGACTGTTTTTGCTACCCAGCCCTGAATTCAAGGCTAATTTTATCAATTCCCTATCCCCTTCTAAAACAAATCTACCTGAATATCCTTTTATTAATATCCCTTTATAATTTAAAACATGTAATTTAGGTTTACCTATAGCTGTTATAGAAAATTCCTTGTTGATAGGTTCTTTTTCAAAATATGCTTTATATTTTTTATATATATTGTCTGCAACAAGTTTTTTAAATTCTTTATCTATTGGATTATAATAACATGTAAATTTGCCGCCATCTGCCTTATATAGAGTGCTATAAACAGTAACTGGTGCTAGAGTCTGAACTACTACTTTAGTATCTTCAAAACTATATTTTTCAATTTTTACGCTCTTAACTACAAGAGCATTGTTACATAATTTTATATTATCATTGAGTAAAAAAGAATTACTTAATTGCGCTAAAAATTCCTCCATAGGTGATGAAATGTATAAATCAACTTGACTATCAAAAACAATCTCTTTTTTTTCTCTGTAAATTTTATAATTACCCATTAATTGAGAAAAACAAAACATTTTAAATCGCCTTTTCTCGAGCTCAAACCCTTTCTCATGAAGAAATTCTGCCATTTCTTTTTCAAGTAGTTTGTAAATCATGCTTTGTACATAGTAATTATATTGTAAAGGTAACTTGATTTTTTCACCTTCAAATGATGATAAAATTACTTTTAAATACATTTATCTAACGCCCCCATTTTATATTAACCATGTATCAGAATCCTCAACTTTTCTAATAAACCCAGTAGCATTTTTCTTATAATAAAATTCTAAAGATTGATCTGGTTTTATAACATTCCCTTGTAGATTAGAGCTTAATTTTACAGCTCTTTTGATTGGGACTGAAATAACATATGATGAAAAATTTTTTCTTATCTTGTAGAATACTTCTTTTCTTTTTGTAAAATCTTTTTCTCTTACAACATTTTCAATATAAATATTCCAGTAATCTATTGCTGTCAATCCGTTGTCATCTTTTTCATCGAGCTCTATAAAAACTTCACACATATCAGGCCTTTCTTTAATTAGTTTGAAATCTGATATATATGTACTCTTGTCATTTGTATCTTCCCTATCAAACATTAGATTTTTAAATGCATTTAATATCTTATTTGATATATCTTTATTAATGACCTTATGCTTCTTTTCATAAAATTCTTCTATCCAATTGTAGAAATCTTTTTCCTCAATTGCTCCGTTAACCATTTCTTTTGCTATATTCGTGTGAAGGTCTCCATACACAAGTGTACAATCACTTCTTTTTCCCCTAACAATTGGTGCTATATGTACTGTTGACATACCTTTTCTATTTTTTCTATTAGCTCTTCCCGCAGCTTGAACAATACTATCTATAGGAGCAAGATCCCTGAATATTTCATCAAAGTCAAGATCAACTCCTGCCTCTACTACTTGAGTAGAAACTAAAATTATTGGTTTCTTTTTGTTTAACAATTCATTCACTTTATCAATACATTTCAACCTCTCAAATGGAGTAATGTTGGTGGATAAATAAAATATTTCTGTACTACTTAATTCTTCGTCTTCTGTTAAAATATCATAAATTTTTATAGAAGTATCTATTGTATTAAATAATAATAAATATGATTTTTCTTTATTATAGATTGATTTAAATAAATTTATCCACTCTTCTATTGAAAAATAAACTTCATTTTTATCCATCATATAGTGTCTTACAATTTTAGTTCGATTTAGATTAGAATAGTATTCTTGAATTTTTTTACTAGGAAGCCATTCCTGTGCTTGATTTTTTGAAAAGATTAATGGCTTAGTAGCAGTCAGTAATATAATATAGCATCCTAAATACTGACTAATATATGTAAATATATTTTCAATTAAAAGCCAGTATTCAGCTGGCACATTTTGAACTTCATCAAGTATTATAATACCACCTACTAAATGATGATATTTTCTTAAATATTGATTTCTAAAGCCTATAATAGTATGTAATAGTTGAAAAAAAGTAGTAACAATAACTTCTGATTCCCAGCTTTCCATTAATAAAACTGATTCATTTATGGTTTTATCCATGCCTTTATCTCTGTAACTAACTTCTGCTAAATGATGATGTTTCAATAAATATGTGCTTTCTGAGTTATGAAAATCTTTTAATTGACTTAGGACATCTTCGTATACTTCATAATTTTGATCTATTATACTAGTATATGGTAAGCTATATATAATTTTAGGAATATACCCACTTTCTTTTTCGATTATTTCTCTTAACCTTAAAGCAACTGATAAGGATGTTAAAGTCTTTCCAGAACCAGTTGGTGAAGTCATGGTATAAATTCTTTGATTTATATTAAAATCTTTTATTCTATTATTTGCTATTTTAAAAAAATCCTTTCTTACATAATCAATGAAATTATCAGATGTGTTTGTAAATTTAGAATTTACATATTTTTTAACAATATCTCCTTGTATATGTCTTCTATTTGCAAAAGGTACATCCGCTGCACTATGCTTATCTCCATATATTAGCAACGAAAATAATAGTTGCAGAAAAACACAACATTTGATCCTGACTTCCGCTTTATCTTCTAAAAACTCATCTTTTAGTCTGCTCAAATCAGTTATAATATTATCTAAAGAATAATAAAAACTTTGTATATTTATTTCATACCCTATTAATTCTTCATACATTCTGTTAACTGTATTTTTGTTTTTGAGTATATCTTCAGTTTGAGTTTTTACCATAGCAATCTTAGCAATCCAATTCTTATCGCTAAAAGTAGCTTGTAAAAATTCATCAAATATGTCTTCGCTTATTATAGAATCTAGTGAACCTAAATCACTGTGGTGAAAATAAACTGACATATACCCAATAAGAGGAATATAATTAATCCATTCTTCTGTTGTATGTCCTTTTTTATTTAACCTGAAGCTTTCTTTGCTGAGCATGAAATAGGTCCACAATGAAGATATGTATGAGTGATAATGTAGTGGTGGCTTTTCTTTACCTTCTATCAAATATGCTTGAAAATATGATGTACTTTTGCCAAAGTCATGGCAGTAGCCTATTATTTTACCTGTATTTCTTATCCAAAAATCATCACTTTTATTAGGAAGGGGTGGACACATGTCTACCCCTTCTGCTACCTCTTTTAGATGTATTTTAAGATCTTTTTTGTAAGTTATTAGATTGTTGTCGTCTTTTTTAATATGAGAATAAATATTCATCAGCTTCTACCTCCTGAAGCCATGTAATATTTTTTATTTCTTCTTTTAGCATAAAGCTTAAAACAGGTGTTTTAAATGTTGCACAAACTCCCTTGTTATTCTGTTCGTAGATATATGATTTAGAAGAAACTAAATATCTGTTAGCATCAAATTCAACTGGCATAATTTCTTTTATATATCCTATTCCCGAATCCAATCTTATGTCGAGAGAGCCTTTTTCTATGCTATCAACACTACAAGTTGTATTAACTTTGATTTTTTCTCCCGACAATATTACTTTAACATCTTCCGGCTTTATTTCATCAACGAAAGTCAACCTTCCGGTGCACTCAGCAACTCCAAGATATGGTGGATATACAAAAGCTTGATTAACTAATCTATCTTTTATTTCGTTAAGTAGTATATTGTCCCTGTGGCTAAAATAAAGTCTATATTTAAGCTTACTATATCTAGCCTCATTAGTACATTTACTAACAACTAGTTCAAATGGAACTTGAGTAGAACCCTTAACTTTATTTACATCACTTGACGATGTTACAAAAACATAATTAACGGTTTGTATTATTTTTCGGACAGGGGTACATATCTCAACTGCACTATAGAAATTCTTGCTTGAAAATTGTTGATAATAGCTATCCCGTTCCAATCCTAATATTCCTGCCATTAGTCCTGCAATAGAAGTTGGTGTTGGAAAGGAATATGAAAGTGAAGAAGAATTTGTATAATATTTTCTAAAATGTGCAAATGTGCCTTCTAAGTCACAAACCAAAATATTAGATTTTTTCAAGTTATACACCCCCTAGAGAGGCAACTTTTTGAGTTTTGAAGAGATGTTTTTCCCCATAATATTTTCAAAAGTTCCGATTCCCAAATTAGTCTTCATTTGCAGTTGATCGTGATACCAGTAAGTAATACTATTAATTCTATCTACATATTTTTCTAATACTATTCGCAAAGATTCTAAATCTAATGTATAGTCAGTAATATCTCTTATCATAGTGTCTTCAAGATTTAAAATATAATCTCTTAGATCTCCAATCAAAAAATCTGACGAATCATATTCTACTCTTATATATAATCTTGGATACTGACCTATCTTACTTCGTGTTGCTAAAAGTGGTATAGATTTTATTAGCGCTTCTTCTAATAAGTTTAAGTCGTTTTCACTCATCTTTGTATATTCTGCTCTTTTCCCACTTACTATACCTGAAAAAGCTATTAGTGAATAGTATAGTCTATAATCTTTACCCATAGTTGTAGCTTTATCAGCTTCGGAGCTAAATCTAGATGTAATCGTATTAGATTCAACTAGAGTAACTGGATTTAAAGAATATCCCCAATTAAATTGAACTGGTCCCGTAAATGTCAAAGAACTTCCTTTTCCTTCCGCACTTTTTAATGGCATGGTTGCACCAAATAGTCTCACATCAATAAGCTGTTCAAGAAGCCAAGCAATTTGTTCATCACTTAGTTTCTTAGTGTCTACTTTCCCATCATACTTTTTATAAATACTCTCTATCTTTTGAGTAGCAGTAATTGGCTTACCTTCAACTTGTGAAACAAATACATCATGGCCTATATCTATTAAATAGTCTCTTACATATCTTTTAAGTCGAACATCACTTACAAGATTTGTTGATGTTTCATAATCCATTCTTGGTTTATTTTCATCATCCGCGTCCCCATTGGGGTTAGTCAATTTAGCATCGTATAAAAATAATATATCACTATTCTTCACTATTCTCTTCCTCCTTATCTTTATCTTTTTTCTTTTCTATGGGCCTACTTCCTATAGCATAGCCTGATAAAATATAAAAAACGTTTTCTTGACTTGTAAGATTCCAATTGTTAATATTCTTATCAAAAAGTGTTTTATGGTCAGTATAAATATTTTGCAAATAATAGCTACTCTTATCGCTTGTTATAAGTTTATATTGTTTTAACTTCTCAAAAACCTCGTTACTAAGTTTCTGTAGTTTATTAAGGCTCATTCCTTGATAATTAATTTTGTCAAGAATAGGTTTGGAGGTAAGTTTGTTTTTAGCTTGAGCTTTTCCTATTTCATATATTAGTTTCCCAAGTAATACCAATGAGGTTTGTTCCTCACTATACCCAACATCTTTAATAAACTCTCTAAATTCCTCACTTATAGTTAATTGAGAAATATCCATTTTTTCACCTCCTGTAATAACTGATAATTTTTCTAAGAACCTTAACAAAATTATTCCTTTCAAGATTCCATAATTCATAGCAGTTTCTTTATTTTGAGGTTTGCTTATTTGATACTGATCTGTCTGTTCGAGATGATAAGTTTTTGAAAGTAAAATTAATTTTTCTATTATCATCTTCTTATTGACTTTACTATTATTTAATATTGCATCATAAAGTGTTAGAATTCTTCTATGTTCGGTTACAAATCTTTCATCCTGATGTATTGGGAATAGATAAAAAATTTGCTCAAAAGTCATTATCCACCTATCGTCACTATCTGGCCAATTAAACCACACTCTTCCAAAGTTGTTACATTCGCCAATTGCTACATTGATATCATATATTCTGCTTGGAGATACATCTTTTATAAGTTGAAGTACTCGAAATTCTTGTTGCTGTTTCATATAAAAAAGAAAATGGAAAGTATATTGATTAGTATAGTTTGTTTTTTTAAGCTCTTTAATAGATTGTCTTTCAATTTCTGTAGCACCGCTAAATCGTATAATTGACTTTACCTCATCTTGGACTTCTTGTATATTTTTTACCTTTATACTTTCGTTATCATTATCAAATAGCAGTTCAGGTATAAGAAAAAATCTTAGCTTTCCTATTTGACCTCCTAGCCTTCTCATTGTATAGATTTCGCCCAAAATAAGTTGTTTGTGACATTTCTTGCATAATCTTAAATTCTTATCAAAATCTTTCATTTCACTTGCAAAGTTTACTTTCTGTGTGATGTAATAGTTTAGTTTAAGCTTCCCAGTATCTGAAGAAACATAAGAATAAGAATTACATAAAGAACATATTCCTTCTCTAGCTTTTTCAAAATGAGCTTCCTTTAGCTTCCATGCTAGCTTTTTATATTCTTCTCTTTGCTGGATAATTTCACCATTAATTGTCAAAGTCCATAGTTTTATGTTTTTTGTTTTTACTTCATATTTTTTCGATATATAGGTAGCTAGTTCTTTTGAAACATTAGAAACTGTTTTCTTTATATCCTTTTCTGAGTCTTTATAATATTTCTCCATTTCAGATAACCCTATAAATTTTTCTACGTTAAGTATGCGTCTATATCTCTCTTTAGAACTTTCTTGAACGCCATAATCATAATAGAACTTATCAAGTACTAATTCTAGATAGTTTTTTAGCTCACAATCTTCAATTATTTTCAGTAAGGAAGGAATAGACTGAGAAATAATATAATCCGGTTTTGTCCCTGTAAGCATCCATTGTGGTGATGATGGTCCATCAGCAGTTCCAATATAAAAGTATTCTTTAACTATATCCTCTGTTATGGGGAGAATGTTAATGCTAACTTGCTCATTATTTATGTCAAAATCTAATATAACAATTCTATTTTCTTCTGAAGGAACAACTGGTACAATTAGTGCTTCAGCTTGTTCTTCAATACTTAACTCTGCTAGAGGTATTCCTATTTTTCTTATAGCTTCTATCACATTTTCACCCCCTTAAAGTAAATTTAATAGCGTTTGTCATAACTTGCAACGCTTGAAATCACTGTGTTCTATACAGTGATTTTTTCTTATCACTCAAAAATATTTCTATTTTCAAAAAGGGTTTTCGCCTCTTTATGTCAAATAATATAAGTACCACCAAATATTATATTAAGGAGGCGAAGCCCTTGTTTGAACGTCAATTAATCTTTAATAACATTGATTTATTTACATCTAATAGCAAAACAAAATTTTATGAAAAAATCTTCGATATCATTGATTTGTCTAGTTTCCCAAAATATCATTCGTCTAAAGTTGGACCTACTGGTTATT
>NZ_FNQE01000051.1 GCF_900107485.1 Proteiniborus ethanoligenes | reverse complement strand
ATCAGCTAATGATCCTTTTCCATCTAAGTAATCTCTTACAGCTATATTCTTAATTTCTTCTGAATAAAAAGAATTCTTAGAAGTACCTAATCCATCAACACCTAGTGCTTGAAAATTTCTAATCCATTCTCTTAAGGTGCTATTGTCAACGCCAATAAGTTTAGCAGTATTATTAATGGAGTCTATTCCATCTAAACATCTATGGACATATTCTAGTTTCTCATTTGTTGTAAATGCACCTTTTCTTCCCATAAAAAATACTCCTCCTTGTAGTGAACAGTTTTATTATTTTAACTGTCTACTACAAGGGGAGCATATCAGAATGTATAGGGGTTTTCTTTATGCTCTTAGATTTTCAATAAATCTTCTAAGCATGGCAATAGTATGTTCTTTTTCAGGCTGGTTCTTTGATACCCTATACAGGTTTGAACTTAAATAATCCCAAAAGGCAGCAGTCATATTGCTTTCATTTATTGCAAACGCAACAGTTGGCAAGAAGGTCTTAGCAACTATTACACCCACATCCTCCTTAGCATACAGCATATAATCAGATGGTTGCGGACTAGATTGTATAAATATATTATAATTATCAAAATTTAAAATAAGCAGTATGATATTTTGAATATGCTCTATATATTCTTCTGTTGTATAATACAAAAGAGTATTGTCAAGCATATCAGAAAAGCTAACCTTAGCTTTTCCTTTTCTCAATTCTTCAGCATGGGGTAGAGTAATTACTTCCGTAAAGCTATGACTTTTCAAGCGCTTTTCAAAATCTATAATTCTCTTTTCATGATAGGTTAGTATTTTTTCTTTTTTATTATTATTCATAGATTTTAGAATACTTTCTGCAACGCTCATAGGCATAGTTACATTTGAAAGTGTACTAATATTTAAAATACTATCTGCTTCTTCAGCTTCAAACTCTGAAAGAGTGGATAAATAATATTCCGTATTAGTATAATTAAATATCCTCATAAGGGGACGACAAAGGGAAAGAAAGCAGTTAAATTCCTCTGTAAGGGATGAGACTAAATCCTTGCCAGTATAGAGAAAAGTAGCTCCATTTTTTACTTTGTTCCCTATGGAGTTTGATGCTACAGCGCCAGTATAAGGTGCAACAAATAATGTTCTTTTAAATAGACCATCACGAGACTTAGGATAATAATAAGGCTCTATGGCACCAGTCATATATATAGGCAGCCATTCCTCAATTGCTGAGAGCATTTCATCTAAATTACGATTTACTGTATGGATTATTTTAATTTTATTTCCTTTCATAATTACTCTAGATAAAAGAGCAGACCATTTTGCAGTAAATTCACGATTCTCTATTAACCAATCAATGTCTTCATCACTATATAGAAGAAGAGTTTGAGGTTTATTATCCATTAAGACAAGAGTCAAAAACGAAATAACTGCATTTTGTTTACCTTCTATACCATAATGGACTGAGTCCTTAAACGTGTTTTCAAACAAGTGAGGCAAGGGAATATCTTCTGCTTTAGGTACTTTTTTAAATTTAAAATCGGATAAATTATTGATAAATGCTTCTATAGAATTGCCTTTATCATCTTTTTTGTCCGAAAGCCAAAGATAGATGAGTTCTATAACTATGTCAATATCAGAAGCTAAATTTTCAGGGGATATATTCAGTGCTTGAGATAAAGCAATTTTTTGATAATCTTCATTGCAATGCTTTGCAAAATATGTAGAAATAGATTTAAGATAATTTTCATTTCTTGCTGGTGTACGGACACCACGACGCAAGCGACTAATAAAGGATGGGTCTAGTGAAACATTGAATGCTAAAGTGCTATTTGTTGTCCTTGTTATCCTCATTAACAAATCAAGCTTTTCTGCAAAGGTCATTTAGGTCACCTCTCTTTGTCACAATTATATCAAATCATAATATTGTTAATCAAGAAGTTTGGCACAAATCGTTCCAAAAGCTGGCATTGCCAAATTGAATAGGTGTATTTTTCCTATTAAAATTACTAGCTATAATTAAATTAGAGGTGAGGCTTATGAGATACAAGTTTAAGCTGAAAACAGGTTTTTTCAAAACTAAGGAATATATACTTTAAGTTTTTACTTGGGGGTGTAGTGATGAAAGAAAGAGAAGACAATGTCAAAAAAATAGAATGGTCCATAAATGTACCAATATTTAAGACCTCATTAATATTAAAGCAATTAGGCATAGCCATAGGCATTCCCTTTGGTTTAATTATTATATTTCTACTCACTATATCAGACGACAATACATACACATTTTATGCCTTCAGCCTTATAACTGCACTTTTTGTTCTAACATATATTTTTATTCGTATAATATATGGCGGGAAATACCATGTGGGCTTTACAATTGACAACAAAGGTATACGATACTATACACAAAAAAATCATCTGAGAAAAAACAATATAATAAATACCTTAACTATTATATTAGGGCTTATATCAGGGAAGCCTTCAATTACAGGAGCAGGAATACTAGCACAATCAAGACAAGCTATATTCATAAAATGGGGTGGAATTAGAAGGGTGAAGTATTGTCCAAAGCAATATACCATAATGATAAAGGGTGGTACTTCAGAGAATATAGGAGTTTTTTGCACGAAGGAAAATTATTTAGAAGTAGAAGAACTGATAAAATCTCGAGTTCAGCTTTAAATTAAGAAGAAGCAAGGTCTTGCATAAGACTAATGATTGCTATGGCTAGCTTATATAATATGCTTTAATTAAAATAATTTAAGATTATTTTATTAAAAATGATGAAAATCTAATAAACGGGGTATTATCTAAATCATCAGACAGTTTTATGAAAAATCCAGAGGTGGCAATAAAAATTTCATGCTTATGTTAAAGAATGGAGAGTGTAGATATGGAGAGCTTATACGAAAAGCTTATGGAATTTTTAAGAGAAGAAGATAAAGAAAATTCTTTTAAATTATGTATGAATGCATTAGAAGAAGGAAGTACTACTGTAGTTAATTTGTACGAATCCATCTTAACCCCAGCACTAAATAGTATAATAGAAGAATATGATTTAGACATAGAAAGTTTAATATGGAAGGAACATGTGAGAAGTGGAATAATAAGAACCATAGTGGAGTGCGCTTACCCCTATGTATTAAGAGAAAGGGACAAGCTAGGCTCTCGGTATGAGACTAGTGTAATAGTTATGTGTCCTCAATTTGAAGACCATGAGCTAGGGGCTAGAATGGTTTCTGACTTTTTTACTATTGCAGGCTATAACACCATATTTATAGGAGCCAATACTCCAGAAGCAACAATACTAAAAGCTATAGAAACTATTTATCCTACTTATGTCTGTATAAGTGTTACAAATCATTTCAATTTAGTAGCTACCAAAAAAACAATAGAAAAGATTAAAAGAACATTAGATAAAAATATAAAGTTTATCTTAGGAGGCAATGCATTTACATCGGATCCTAGCATGTATAAAAAAGTTGGGGGAGATTTTGAATTGAAAAGCTTTCAAGATATCTTAAATTTATATGATGGAGATGAAAGAAATTGAAACTAGCATTTAATATAGCTGCAAGGTTTTTAACGTCAAATAAGGGACAAACCATACTTATTCTAACAGGTATAGCCATAGGTGTTTCAGTACAGATATTTATAGGCTCTCTAATAGATGGACTGCAGAAATCATTGATAGACAAGACAATAGGTAGCTCCTCACATATTACTATAGTCTCAGAAGGAAACGAAAAATATTTTGAAGATAAAGATCCACTTATAGAAGCTCTAAATAAAGACGACAGGTTTTCAGCAGTATCTAAATCTTTAGATTCCTCAGCTTTTTTATATAAGGAAGAAGAATCATATCCTATACTTATACGAGGAGTAGAATTTAATAAGGCAAATAGTATATATAAATTTAGTGATAGGTTAATAAAAGGAAGGATACCGAAAGGCAATTTTGAAACCATAATAGGTAAAGATTTGGCTGAAGAAGCTAATATGGAAGTAGGAGATTCTGTTAATATACTAACCCCGGAAGGGAAAAACATAGATATAGAAATTGTAGGAGTTTATGACCTAAAGGTAGCAAGCTTAAATAAATCCTGGGTGATTACTACATTAAATAGTGCTAGAGATATATTCGAAAAGAAAGATAATCTGTCTTCAATAGAAACACAAGTTAAAGATGTTTTTAATGCAGATGTAATAGCTGATGATTTAGAAAGAGTTTTAGAAAAAGAAGAACTAAAGACTCTAAATTGGAAAGCACAAAATGAAGAATTGCTTTCTGGTTTAACTGGACAGTCTGCTTCTAGCTATATGATTCAGGTTTTTGTACTATTAGCAGTACTACTAGGCATTTCATCTGTTTTAGCCATATCAGTAGTTCAAAAATCAAAACAAATTGGAATACTAAAAGCAATGGGGATAAAGGATAAAACTGCAAGTTTAATTTTCTTGTTTCAAGGTCTTGTCCTAGGAATTGTAGGTTCTATTTTAGGAACTATTCTTGGGCTTACCCTTACCTATGTTTTCGCTAATTTTGTGAAAAATCCAGATGGAACACCTTTAGTTCCATTTTATTTAGACTACACTTTTATAATTATTTCTGTCCTAGTAGCCATTACTTCTGCTACTATTGCGGCACTTATACCAGCTAGGAAATCTTCTAAGCTTAATCCTATAGAGGTGATAAAAAATGGCTAATATATTAGAACTAAGGAATATAAACAAAATTTATGGAGAAAAAATAAAGACTCAGGTTTTATTTGATATTAATTTAAGCTTTGAGGAAAGTACTTTTAACTCTATTATAGGAGCTTCTGGTAGTGGGAAATCTACCTTAATGAATATAATAGGAACCTTAGATAGAGCTACAAGCGGAGAAGTATTTGTAGATGGAAGAAATATTTCCAATATGAATAAAAACCAATTAGCTACTTTAAGAAACGAAACTATAGGATTTATATTTCAATTTCATTATTTACTACCAGAGTTTACTGTTTTGGAAAACATATTAATTCCCTACAGGATAAAGCATAACAAAGTTACTAAAGAAGCCTTAAATAGAGCTAATGACTTAATAGAAATAGTCGGTTTAACTAAAGTAAAAAATAACAAAGCTACAGACATATCTGGTGGTCAACAGCAAAGAGCAGCCATAGCTAGGTCCTTAATTAACAGTCCTAGAATAATACTTGGAGATGAGCCGACGGGAAATCTTGATTCAGAAACTACAGAAACGGTTTATAATCTTTTAAAAGAAATAAATAGAGAATTTAAATCTACTTTCATTGTAATAACTCATGATAAGAGGATAGCAGAAAAAGCAGATAGAATTATTGAAATAAAAGATGGCAGAAACCATGCCACTAACTCATAACTGAAGTCACAAATTAGTGGCACTCTATATAAATAATACCATTCTTTTATAAAATCAAGTCTATTGTCAAAGCATTCGATTTCTTTTCCTAATTTAAATTTCAAAGATATTCGTATCGCCAACTTGACACGAGGGGTTTAGTTAATAGCAGGGGGTTTTCTAATTTATCGGAATTCGGGTATCATTTATAATTATAGCTTTTACTTTATCAACTTCAAGTGGTTCATCTATATCCCAGCTTGCACTAAATGAATGATTTTCAGAGTCTTGGCTACCGCCACCGCCTTCTAACTGAATGATACCGTCTACAGTTTCAATTTTGACCACTGCATCGCTTATATAGCAGTTCTCTCCTTCATAGGTACCCATGGCTTGTAATCCCAAAGGGTTTAATGTCATATACTCTAAAACATACCCTTCAATAGAAATATCTTCAGCCCAAGTAATGATATTTCTACTTGAATCACTTAGATTTGCTACAACCTTCCAGTTCCCTTCAACACCAGTGTGAACTGTACCAGTATAGCAAAGGGTATATTTACTTAGATCTTTTTTATTTAAAGGAAATATAAATTCTTCATACTTATACATGGCATCACTATAATCGTTTCTTTCAATATCAAGGAATTTATTTTTTTCATCTGTAAATAAAACTAAACTATAATCATAAGGTATAAGATTACCATCTTGATCCTTTAAGTCAATTGATGGATCATTAGGTCCAAATTCCTTGTTAAAAATCTTGCCTATCTGAACATGCAATTTACCGTCTATGATGCCAATATTAGAAATCCATTGGTTTTTATTGCCATGAGGCATACTAGCATAATTACCTGGTAAAAGTACCTTTGTATCTCTTCCGCTCCAAATATTATCTGACTCTCCACCTCCACCCCAAATTTGCGATTCATTAATTGATACAGTATCCGTGTCTTTAATTGATATAAGAGGTATGTTGATTGGTTCTTCTTCATACTCTGTTTTATCAAAATAAATTCGCGAACTGCCCAATTCCAGCGGATCTGCCAGTGGCATATCTATATCGGTGGTTATATTAAATTCATAATAAGCAGTATTTGTAGCTTCATCAAAATATAGCATTTTTTGTTTCCAACCATATCCAATTACCGATGCGTCCCTCTTGCCAATTATATTCTTCTTAGTTCTCTCACTCATTTTAACATTAAATCCATCCCTAAAGTCAGTTCTTTCTGTCAATCTATTCTGTCCTGTTATATCTTTAAGAGATAGATACACTACCGCCCTATTGTCATATTTCTGTGCACCAATTACCTCCATTCTGATTCCCTGTTCCTCGCAATAGACTTCAATAGGTTCAATAATTTTCCCAAAATTTGGATTGAATTTCTTCATAAACCATTCAAAATTTCCTAATACTGCAGCAGTTGCACCAACAACTAAGAACATGGATAATACTATAGCAGCAACTGTAGACCTCATCCATGGTTTATGACTCTTAACTGGCGTTTTAGTATCTCTTTTATTTAATTCAGTTCTCACTCGTTGAGCAATTTTACTTGAATCTACATTGATTTGAGAAAGCATATCATATATTTTTTGTTCTTCATTATCAAGTTTACTCATATTTAAACCCCTTTCTACTATATACATTATTCAATTCTTTGACCAACTTATCCTTTGCCCTCTGATACCTTTTTCTCAGGGTTGCAGGAGAAATCCCTGTAAGCAAAGATAATTCTTCATAACTTTGCTCCTCCATTATTCTCCCATATAATAACGCACGATCCTTAGGTTTAAGTTTCTGCAAAGCTCGAAGTGTTTCATCACTTAATCCCTTGTCTTTCTCTTCTAACACTGCTTCACTATGAATTTCACTAAAATAAAATATCTTACGTTTTTTTAGTTGATTTAAACTGCGATTATATGTGATTTTATATAACCATGCAGACAAATTTTCTCCGTCAAATTTATTTCGGTTTTGATAGGCTGCAATAAAACTCTCTTGTACTACATCTTCTGCCTCTTGATAATCACATAGAATTGCTGTTGCATAGCGAAGGAGCTTTTCACCATAGAGATTAATTACCTCCTCTAATATATCCTCTCCACCTATTACAAATTTTTTGCCAAATTCTATATCTTCCATGGCTTCACCCCTTTCTTTTTTTCAGCCGACTGTACCCTTATAACAATTCAAAATTGAATTTTGTGACATATTTCTAAAATAATAATAAAAATAGATGAAGAAAATTTGATTTCCCCATCTATATTAGAATTAAACATATTCATTATTCATATTATCTAATAATTATATAATAAGTTTTAATACCCCTAGACCAATAAATACTGAGAGCAAAACTATCAGTGGGGATATATGTTTACTCACTAAATCAAGCTTATTCAATAGATTTATCAATAAAGATATTGAATGAGATTATTAAAATTATTCATATCATTAGAATTAATTTTTTAATCATTGAGCCATAACCTTTCCTTATTCTTAATATTAAAACCCCTCCATATTCACGTTATTATGCCCATTCTTTTTTAATATTGTAATTACATTATTCCTTAATTCTTCATTTATTTTTTCATGATCTATATTCATAAGTTTAATTGCCATCATCGGCTTGTCTTTACACATTTCTCTTATAGATGGTGCATATTCACTTCCATCCCTAGGTTGAATTACATCTATTAATTCATATGCATCTCCTTTTTTCTCATATACAGTAACTGTAGGCATAAGATATCCAGAATCATCTATAACCTTACCATCATCATATAATACAACTAAATTTTTACTTACAATAGCATATATTTTTATAATATTATCTTTTTCATAAATGCCCTTCACATCTAATGCTATAGCTGTAAATGAATCTTCTTCTTTTTTATATTTTGTAGGATAATGAGCTTTATACACCAATTCTTCATATTTATCTTCAAACACTTGACTATCATCTTCTATTTTTACTATATCTATTATATCTAATCTTTTATACCATTCTGTTGGACTTAACTCTCTATAATTTTCCACATTATTTTTTGGACCTAATATTTCTATTGCAATATCCTTCATAATCTGTCCCTTAAGATCATCTTGAACATTTCCATTTTCAAATTCACTTAAAATATACTCTAAGCCTACCTCCCCTAATTTTACAATATCTCCATATTCATTTTGGTTTTTATAATTTTTAGAATCTGCTTCTGAGTTCTTTTTAGCTAAAACATTTAAATTATATTCAATTATTTGACTTGTATCATCTTTATCCTCTTTTATTTCACTTTCAATTTCTTTATAAAATTCTACTAATTTAGTGAATTTGTTTTTACTACTTCCTAATTCACTAGTCTTCATACCTAAAATAGATGTAGTCATTGAATCTATATTATCTCTAGTAAGAGTGCCAATTTCCATTTCCTCACCATTTTCTTCTATTATATAGGTAATATAATCTAAATTATCTACTAAGGAAAACAATATTGCACTGTCATACTTAAAATCATCTATATCAGCTTCATTTGTGTTTCCATCAAAATATAATTTTAATCCATAGGGTTCTTCTTTAGATAAAATCTCCATAGATTTGTAACCATATTCTTTTGGAAATTCTAAATTTGAAACTATACCACCTACTTTAGAATTGTCACCTACATATTTAGTTTTATAGCTATATAATTTGTCTGCTAAGGTTTTTTCTTTTTTAGCTTCACAACCAATTAAAAAACTTGTACCCAATATTACTAGTATTAATGCTAAAACTAGAGGTTTACCTGATTTTTTTATTATATTATAGAATATTTTTTTATCCATTTATTTCCCTCCTTTCTTCTATCTTTTCATCTAAGTATTTTTTTAATTCTAATAAATCATTCTGGCCAATGGAATCGGATTCATATAATTCTGCTACAAATTTTTTTACAGAATTATCATAAAGCCTTTTAATAATCCCTTTACTTTTTTTATTTATATAATCCTGAGAAACTAAAGGTATATATACATTCTTCCTTCCATCCTTTTCTGTTTTAAGATATCCTTTATCTATTATTCTAGATAAAAAATTCCTTACCGTACTCTCTGCCCAATTATGTTCTTCTAATAATTCTATTATCTCATCGATATTCACAAATATTTTCATAAAAGGTTTTTCACCCTGTAAGGCGATTTTCCTTCTATTGAAACTTTTTTAGTTTCAATTATTGGGACATTTAATTTCTTTAATTGTTCTTTAGCAAATTTTCCAACATCATATTCCAAGCTTCTAGGATTAATATAAGCTATATCTGGTATGAAAAATTTCATTTTTTTCGCCTCAATACATAGTATTTCACTATATTTAATATGTGTTGAAAGCAAAAATTGGAATTCTATGTTATATATTCATTTCTTTTAGATTCAGCCTCTGGAATATTTTTGGGTAAAACATTTTTCTACATATTCATCAATCGTAATACAGGTGAAATAAATTACTGAGTTTCTGACGAAAAAGGCTATTTTTCAAAATCTTAGCTATTTTAATTTCTTTACCACAAAATCTGTATCTAAGAAAAATGCTTGTCTTTTATCCTTGTCTTCTATGTCTTCAAATCCTAGTTGATAAACCGGATTGACCCCTTAATATTGGACAAAAACTCACGAATACTTTCTTTTTCTTAGTTCCTTATATTTTAATGCTTTTTCGCTTTTTTTATT
>NZ_FNQE01000050.1 GCF_900107485.1 Proteiniborus ethanoligenes | reverse complement strand
AATAACATAGAGAAGAAATCAGAAATCCAGCCAGATAAAAATATATGCTCCGGAATTTTTTTATCATAAATCCGGCGATATAATAGATGTTGACAATGCCTATCGAATAGGCAACACCGAAACAAACGGCTGACACAAGCCTCGCATCCGGGTACTGCATTCGAACTATATCTACCACAAACCCAAGGGCTAAAAATGCAAAAGAAAGATTCAGCATGATGCAGATATTCATGGAAAAACGGGCTTGCAGAAAAAGGATCACTGCAAGGCCCGCCAGAATCCCCCCGAAATAGTAGCTTTCTATCTGACTATTCGCAAAACCGCTCATTTGCTGAAGGGCGGCTGGTGCGATCACATCATTTAAGGCAAATACGATAAAAATCACAGGCATTAAGGAATATGCCTTTATAGGTGCTTTTACTTTTTGAAAGGAAGGCACCGTATCAGCACGAGACTTAATAAAATAGGTGCTAAACGCCAAGGTTATCATAATAAAAAAAATAAGAATGGCAAACGGATGCGGCTTGATCTGTGTACTGCTTAATATCGGTTTTATATACATTAATACCCTTGGGAACAGCACAACCAGAATCATGGAATAAAATTTTTCCGAATTATTGAGAACCATAAAAAAAGCGTACACATGAGCGATAAAAATGTGCCCTATACAGGGTACGGCAATCAGCATAATGATTTTGGAAGGGATGCCCGGTCCAAGAAATAATACTGATATAAAACATACCAAAGAAACGATCACGCTGTAAAATGAGGCCGGAACAAATTTCTTTCCATCAAAAAGAAGCGGTATCAGACTGCCGGAAACCAGCATGACATAAAAGTAAAAGGTTGTATCGCCCACAATTTCCTCAAATAGACTTACTTTAAGGGTAAAGCCTCCCATTGGCAGAAAATATGCATAGAGCCATATAGAAACAGCAATCCATCCCCAAAAATATGGCAAGTTTTCCCTTGTGACAGCCTTGATGCTAAGCTTATTTGTAACCTGAAATGCAAGTCGAAAAAAACCTTTTAGATCAATCTTATGTACTCCCATTATTTCCACACCACCTATATATGCTTATGCGCTTTGTATCTGCCGTCTGGATTGGCAACCCCTTTTTAGACAAATTAGCTCCGAACAAGAAATAACTTTTACAACAACCCTTATCCTACTTTTTTCAGATTGCTTAATTCCCTGTACTCTACTGGTGTTAGATAATCTAGTGAACCGTGAATTCTCAGATTATTATACCAGTAAACATACTCTGCCAATCCTAACTTTAACTCTTCCAATGTTCTGAATTTATTCTGATATATAAATTCAGTTTTCATTATTTTATTTACCGCTTCACTTACTGCGTTATCATAAGGATTTCCTTTATTGCTTAATGATCTATCTATATTGAAGGTTTTCAAAATATCATCTATAAGCTTATTATCATACTCATTCCCACGGTCTGAGTGAAAGATTTTTATGTCTTTTAAAGAGTAATTAGTTCTTAGGATGGCTTCCTCTATGAGTTTGGCATCCTTTCTTTCTCCTGCAGCATAACCTATGATTTCACGATTAAAGAGGTCTATTTAGCTGCATACATAATTCCACCTAGAACCCACTCTAACATAAGTTAAATCGCTTACAGCTACCTCCAGCCTTTCCCTATTATTAAAATCCCTATCTACTAAATTAGGGGTATCTGCTTCATTACATGCAGTCTTATGGACCTTATAATGGGCTATTGTATAGTTGGATATCAGATTATTTCTTTTCATTATTCTTGCTATCCTTTTTCTGGATACCGGATAGCCTAGTTTCATTAGCTCAACCTTGATTTTTCTGGTACCATAATTGTTTTTGCTTAGTCTAAATATTTTAATTATATGACTTCCTATAACTTCCTCTTACTTAGAGGAAGCACAGGATTCCCTGTTCAAATGATAGTATACTAAACTACGAGTGACCTTCAAAAGCTTACACATGGTACTAATACTGTATTTCTTTTTATTAGAAATAATAAGGTCTATTTTTTGCCTAGTAGTAGTGCCGCCTGCTTTAAAATATCATTTTCCATTTCAAGTTGTTTTACCTTTTTTCTTAATTTAATTAATTCTATTTCTTCCTCAGTTCTATTATCGTTAACATCAAATGAACCTGAAGTATTATGTCTTTCAATCCATGTCTTAACTGTAGATTTCGCTATTCCATATTCCTTATTAATATCTGCTAACGTCTCTCCATTATTATATAAAGCTACGATTTGCTTTTTAAATGCTTCTTCATAATGCTTTGCCATTTAAATTCCTCCCCGTGATATATATATTTATATTATACCATTGTTCGGAATTTACTTGTCCTATTTAGTATAGCCTATCTAGAGTAACTAAGGTGAGGTGGCAATTATGTCCATAAGTTATAAAAAGCTTTGGAAACTTCTAATAGATAGAGACATGAAAAAAAAGGACTTAAGAGAAGCCGCTGGTATTAGTACTGCTTCAATGGCTAAACTCGGAAAAAATGAAAATGTTAATACTGAGATTTTAGTAAAAATATGCAAGGCTCTTAAATGTGATATTTCAGATATTATGGAGATAGTAGATGAAAATGATTAATGTCAAATATTTAGCAAGATAGTATCAGAACATGCCTTATAAAATTTATGCAGATATGAAAAGTGGAATTTAAGGATTTGACCTTTGGTTTCTTTCTGATGAAATTGTAGACGTTCCCAACATGTATTAACAACAGTAACAGGTCTGATTCTTATTCAAATAAAAAAATTCTTAAGTGAAAAGTGGAAAGGTGGAGGGGGTTTAATGACATTTCAGACATTTAAAATTCATGGAGATAACATCGTTGAGTGTGAACGTATTTTTAATTTTATATCACGTAGGCTTGATATCGTTGATATTAATAAACAATTTATTTCACAAGCAGCAATTCAGGTAGATATTAATTTTATTTATAATAAATCTAGTTTTCAATGGAGGCTTATTTATCATCCAGGCTTTAACAAAGCTAACCGTAAGCGCTGGAATAATAATATCTTTGATACACTAAAAGCCGCAGGGAGTTTTTTAGATGAAACACCAGACGCCACTATAACTCAAGTTGACTTTGAAGAGCAAAAAGAAAAAATATTATGTGCCATAGAATTCTGTAGTGCCCTTCAAGCAGGAAATCAGGCATGGCAGCGAAGCGGACGAGCATATTCAACAATCAGAACAGGTTGTCCTTATCTTTACATTGTTGACTTTGTAAAATATGAACTAGATACCACTACAAGAAAAAGGAAAGCAATAAGGACACCAAATCCAGCTATTCCCTTCAGCTACATTAACAATACAAAACAAGAAAAAGTGTTTGGAGCCCAGGCTTTTGTTAAATCAGAAGAGTTCGACGAAAACAATCCTTTACTGAAAAACTTTGATGAATCAATTTTTTCAGAAGATGATATAGCAGATTATCTAATTAATCTAATGCTTGGGTATGACACTATTGAATATGAGAAATCTATACTTAATAAAAATCTTAAAATGGTAAACTACTTCTCAATACATACCAATGGAAAATACTATTTTAAGCCTGAAGATTGGCAACGAATATATAAAGGTGAAACAACAGTTATAGAATTGTCCAAAGAAAAGAAATGGCAATTTGGTAAGAAAATTGCGGAAAAATCTATGACTGGTAACCTTCGTGAATTTGTTAAAGTGGTTAAAAAATATGCTTATGGTATATCATGCAAGGATTTACCATTTGGAGTTATACCAGTAGAAAATAAGACCAACTTTGTTAATGAAATGGTCTCACTTTATCCCATTAGTCAAAATGATGCTCAGATAATTTTAGAGGACGACCAAGATCTTCTAATTTGTCTTATTAAAGGTTTTAAACCCAGAGGGGATGATAATCGACCTGATAGGGGTCTACTGCCGTTCTTGGCAATGCTGACGTCAGAACATGCCAAAATATTGACTTTAATTTATGGCCCAATGACCTCTACCCGTGTTGAACAGATTAAAAATGATCCGGGTACAGTCGCGCGTGCAAGCGGTTTTTGGAATGTTTTTTTAGGGTTAAGGGACTATCTCTTACTTGATGTCCCATTACTCAATGAGAAGGATAATGCAACACTTTTTAGAGAAAACAGTACATACAAACAACAGTGTACAGCACTATCAGCTAAAGAAGTTATTTTCTCAGACATTGTTTCACCTATTCCTAATAGTGTACACGAAGACGATGTAGATTCTGCGATTCACATGCTATTTACTAGTTTACCTTCTAATAAATGTTTTGAAGGTTTATGCAACCCGCCAGGAGGAGATTGGAGCGGTCTTTCTGTTATTGTAAATCAATGTGAATATAGGTGGGTATCGCTACCACGGGTTAGTGGTGAAATTAATGGAAAAAGGCCAGATCATGTATTGCAACTTTATCCCAATGATAATAATAACTCAATAATTTTGTCAATTGAGTCTAAGGATAGGTCCTATGATTTGGAAACTAATGTAGGAATTCAACTAAAGCAATATATTAAATACCTATCTACGTTCATTCCTAGCTGTGAGAAAAGTATTAATGGCGACTGGTCGATTTCCAGCAGAAAAATTTCTCTTAATCCAAGTAATATTGTTTCTGTAGCCGCATTTATTGATTCCGGATCGGAGGACTACGATAATATTCATAGATTATCTGCATGTGATTTAATATTTGCATTAAGCCCTACAGAAGTTGGTTGGAACATAAAAAAATCTTGACGGTACCCGTTAACTCAATTATATACATTTGTCAATATATAATTATGCACTTTTTATGTATAAAGACGTATTTTTATAAGACTGAATAACAAAACGGCAGACCTGCTGCCGTTTATATAACATTCTATTATAAATGATTTAGAACTAATCGTTATTGGTGCCTATTCCTCCAGAACCTACGGACAATGTTGAATTCGAGCTACCTAATGAGCCGAAATCCACACCTCCCGAAACTTCAAGAGGCCCCATTCCAACTTTTGCACCTGCACCGGAGGTAGCTCCCCAACCTGTATAATTACCATCTGCATCAAATTTTATAGTCGCACCAATTTTACCTGATATTTCTGAACCTCCTGCACCGGCTTTGGCCCCTACAAGAACTGTTATTTCAGTCTCCCCTGTTTTAAAATTCTTTTTTATTGCTCCGCCTATCCCTTCCAGTATCTCAAGTTCCCAAGTATCACATGTTACGCCAAAAGAAGCTGGTCCCAGTGTAACAGATAGTTTTTTACCCTTTATAGCACACTCTTTTTTCTTTTTTTTCGGTGTTTCCATTGGGCTTACTGCTTCAGGCTTATATTGTGAAAGGTCTTCATCAGATGTTACAATGGGTGCTATATAATCCGCCAAAGCATAAGTTGTCGGTAACGCGGAAAAGTCAGTTATAATAGGCATGATACTAGCGTATACTGTTATTTCTCTTATTTGATTAACATAATCCAAGACATCTTGATCATAAATAGAGCCTGTTACCTGATCCGATATTTTCCAATATTCATACATTAGATCCTTTATTCCTTCATAGTTAGCCAAGGTTAAATCTCTCCATGCATAGAAGTGGGAATCAGCCATTTGGCCGGAAAGTTTGTTGATTTCTTTGGCAAGTGCCTTAGCTCCTCCTATATCATTTTCGAGAATTTTCTTTTCCATGTTTTTATATGTTCCGCTCTCACGTATGGATTCAAGATCTTTTTCAAATTGTTTATCAATCTCTTGCCTTTTTGCTAAAGTTTTATTATATTCCTGTTCAATTTTATTTGCATAATAATCGTTTACCAGTTCAAGCATAAAAAGCTTTTGACCATATGATGGCAGTAGTTCAACTTTTTCTACCGCACCTAAATCTAAATCGTCGCCTCCAAAGCCATAATCATCACCGTAACCGTAATCATCTTCGTAACCATAATCGTCGTCGTAGTCATAATCATCATCGTAGTCGTAATCATCATCGTAGTCGTAATCATCATCGTAGTCGTAATCGTCACCGTAGTCGTAATCGTCATCAATGTCTTTAAAGCCATCCATCATATCCTCTGGATGATATTTTGCAGCAAAAGTGAAAGCTCCAATAAACCCAACTTCCATTGTTTTTTCCATCAAGGGCTTTAAATTCGGTAAAGTAGCTAGAAAAGCACCTCTACTCTCCCATTTTGGTAACGATGGCATTATTAATTTATCATTCTGGGGTTCATTTGGTTCATCTGAATTATCGTTAGGGTCCTCATTATCAGGATCATTATCTAAAAGCTTATCCCATGGTGGAATATCGATTACCCCACCCTGGCCCTTGGCGGCTTTATATGCAGCTCTTAAAAAGGGCGAATACCCTAATTGCGCTGCTTTAATAATCTCGTCTATGGCTTTTTGACCTTCATTCCTCTGAATATAAACAACTGCCATGCCTTCATAGGCTGAACCAAATTGATTATCAATTTCAAGTGCTTTTGAAAAGCACTCTTCGGCTTGATCTGTTTGGTGTTTATCAAGGTATGAGTTCCCCAAATTGGTTAAAACCATGGGTGAATTACCTTCTATGTTTAGGGCATATTGAAGGACTATTATTGAATCATCGATTTCCTGTAAATCCTTAAGAATAGTGCCAAAATTATTTACTATAATAGCATCCTCTGGATTTGCCAAAACTGATGCTGCAGAAAGCACTATAGGTAGATATTCGGAAGATGCTGTTGCTGAAAGAATAACAGCGGCGGTAGAAAGGTCCCGAGACGAGGTAAACATATCAATAGATGAATCGAGCTTAGATTTCCCTTCATCTACATAATTTTTTTCCTCATGGGAAAGTTTCTCATAATATAAATCAAAATATTTCTCCGCCAAAGCTATGATGCCGCTTTTTAGTTCTTTTAAAGCCTTATTGCTTCCCTGAGTGCTCTTAGGAGAATTTGGCGTAGATTCATCGTTGCCAACCCCCTGCAAGCGAGCACAACCAGTAAAAAGAAGCAATAACGCACATATTGTTGCACACAATCCGGATAATATATTCCTTTTCATAGGCTTTACCTCCCATATGAAATAATGGTCCCCTTAATTTCTTTTATTTTATCTACTGTTCGCACGCTCATGGCAAGGGCTTGTTCCCTAGATGTATTGGCATAACCCATTGCAGCTTGGGCCTCAGTCACAGCACGAGGCATGAATTTTCCATCACTGCCCTTTATAATACCTAGTTTTGCCATATAAAGGCAGTCATTTAGTGCCCAGGCTGAGATATCTGCTTGGTCATCAAAAATAGGCGCTCCCTCAGTTGAGTAGTCTGCATTTGGAGCAATTAACTTAATGGTACGGGCTAACATGGCTGCCACTTGCTCCCTGTTAATAAGAGTCTTAGATTCAAATGTTGTAGGACTTGTACCTTTTACTATGCCTAATTGATAGGCTATTAGTATTTTTGAATTTTGTGTGTCAGTAAAGGGGTTTGGATTAGCTGGGCTTCCCGTATTACCAGATGCCTTCTGATACATTAAGAGGGCAACCTCTGCAAATTCCTCACGAGTAATTGGTTTTGTCATATCTGCACCCTTGAGAATCTCAGGTATAAGTCCTTCGTCTTCTGCTTTTTGCAGTTCAGGTGTTGCCCAATCACTGGCTGTACTCCAATAAGCAGGATTACCAATCTCCACAATATTTGAATAATCGGAGTATATCATATTATCTATCCAGTCCCCCTCATATCCCCAGATAGTTTGGAAACGAGCTCTAAATGAGTAAACTTCGCTTTTAATGTCTACATCTTCATACCTTGTGGAACTATCAAAGGGATAGTACTCAAAGTATCCAGTTTCAAGAAAGTCAACAAGATAAGCAGTTGTATTCCAATAGTGTGTTGGTCCTTCGTTCCAGTCATAATCACCGTATTTATATTCGAAGTCAATCTTTATTTCCTCACAAATCTTCCCTGGAAAATATTCCGAGTCATCCACTAACTTAGCGTTCAAATCTCTTACCCTTTGTGGAACATCCAATCTAAGTTCAAAATAAGGCACTCCATCAATGTCTTTTTTCAGTTCTGCCCTCAGATTGGTAGGTGCTTCAAGGATAAAAGGATCACTATCTGCAAATACAGTCATAGACAGTGTTCCAATTATCAAGACTACAGTTAGCAAAAAAATAAATATTTTATTTTTCATTTACTTTTCCTCCTTTAATTAATTATTAAATTAACTAAGGTCTAAAAAGACTCTCCATTCAATTCACCTTTGATATCACCATCTGTAACCGTAAGCCAATCAGTTGCATCTTTTATAAAATCTTCTTCTTTTGGGTTATCTCCTATTATGCTAGGAGGCTCTTCTGTATCTTCAAATCTGGCAAGGGACCCATTTAGACCAGAAAATATTTGTCTAAAAACACACATTGCTTTATTTTGCACACCATATGAGCTAGCAATTGGACTATTAAAATAATACTGAGCTGCGTACCCCTTGTCTGTCTTAACATATTCAAAAATTAGGGCAAGATTACCCTTATCTATGGTCTCTAACCTTACAGCATCTATATCAGGATAATAATCTATTTGAGTGGTAATTAGTTCACCATCATGGGTCTCCATTATGACCTTATACCTGGTTTCGCTTTCTCTTTCAAGGTCATATTTTTGATAGCTTCTATCCTCACCTTCATAAATGCTAGTGGCTATATCTTGGGTTTCTAATTCTTCATCATCTAGTGTTTCACCCCACATGTAAAGAGGTAGCATATAGTCAAAAACCTTCATATCACTTACTACTAGGTTATGTGAACTGATAAGGGCAGTTTCATTCTTATAGCTTACTTGACTTACATGGTCTTCAAAGGCATCTTGGGCATCTGAAAAGTTATTAAAATTGCTTGAGATAAGGTCAGATAGTCTTGTGGATTTTGTATCCATAAAACTATCAGGTTGATCATCATAAGGAAGTTCCGTATAATCATCAAAATCTTCCAGTAAATCATCGGTATCTTCCAGTAAAATATCTGGACTACTAGCTGACTTTGACCCACATCCACTAAGGGAAAAAACCAGCATTAGACTAAAAATAATTATAAATATTTTTTTCATCAATATCCCTCCATAAAAGCTCATATATCAATTGGTCACCTTTCTAAACCATTCCTTATTTTATGATGGTAAACTTACCGATGAGAGGCAATTGCTTTGCCTTTCCCCCAAATCCGTTGACAAGCCCCATAATACCCAGAATCAAAACGCCGATTCCGAAGATTGGCATTAACATCCATCCAATTACCGGGATAATGCCCAGTATCACGTTGCCTACTATACCTGTGATTAAAAGCAGCAATGCTTGATTGGCATGAAATTTTGCATATCTGGATTCAGGACAGGCAATCAGCGGCAGGAAGAAAAGCAGATAGGCAAGCCCTGCCATGGTTTTATTTTTTTCGATGTCTTCTGGGGTATAGGTGTTTTCCTGAGTCGCTCCCAACTCTTGGTTTTTGTTTTTTTGTTCTGTCATCATACTCTCCTCCAAATCTTTAATATTTACAGTCCACATTGGCATATCTGGGACAGTTTTTGTGTTTTCCTCATCGCATGCAGTGCATTTTGCATAGCTATAAGATGTCGTATCATCCATCCCCGGTTTCAGACACATCTCGAAAATTGATAATCAATTCCGCCCGTGAATTTACATGTAGCTTTTTGTAAATTGCTGTTTGATAGGTATTGGCAGTGGAATAGCCTATACCAAGTTGTTTTGCAGCCTCTTTCAGACTATAGCCTCCCAACAAAATAAAAAACGTCTCTTTTTCTCTGGGTGTCAGGTTTTTAACCAATTTTGACTTTTCGTCGGGGCTGAGATTCAGCTTTTTTCCATAACTTGTTTGAGAACCAAAAATTGTTGTTTCCTTCTCATACAACTCCGCTGTTTCGAATTTTGATTTCAAGAGCATTTTTTTGATCTTATCCATCAATCCCAAGTAGATCACCTCCTAACTAGCGTCTGGGGATACATAAACTATAGCCTCAGAAATACACGGTGTCACTTCAGTAGTTCACGTGATATACGCAAAAAACCCCCTCTCATTAGAACTAATGAGAGGGGGTTAGATGAGTTGTGGTATCCGCTATTTCTTGTATTCTTGGAGCAGTATCAATAACTCGGTACGGCTGTTGATATTTAGTTTCCGATAGATAGAAGTGCAGTAGGTATTGATAGTCGAATAGGCTTTGGATTGTATGCCTGAAATCTGCCGAAGCGTATATCCATCAAGAAGAAGCCTACATACCTCCATTTCGGCGGGAGTAAGCTTATAATCTTTCAGTCTGGCCTCCAGCCTCGAACACTGACTGATATCCCCGCGGTAAGCATCGTCCATCCATTCGCCAGAGTACAGCATCTTAATAAAGAAAGG
>NZ_FNQE01000049.1 GCF_900107485.1 Proteiniborus ethanoligenes | reverse complement strand
AATATGACGAGTAAGTCAGGAAGCATGCTCTCTAAGCAATAACCAAATGGTTTTGCAAGGTGAGGAAGAATTATCCTTCGCTAACTATTCTTAATTCTATTTTAGCATTAGGATATCTCGATTAAACATTGTAATTAAAATTAAATAAAAATAAATATGCTTAGACACCTGAAAATCTGGGTCTAAACATATTATACGAGGTGATATGTAGTGAATAAAGAACTTTTGCATAGCTTTGTCTTAAAATTTAGAGTAAATTCTAACCTAAGAGCTGGTTTTTTGCCTCCCAATATAGATGACTTTGAGTTTCCTTTTAAAATGTATCATGGTGCTTATAAGGAAGCTATAGAAGAAATTCAAAAAGAAAGAGAATGTACAGATGAGGAGCTAAATGTGTTCCATGATTTATTTCAAGTTTTTATGGATAATTTAAAAGAATCTCTAAACTATAATGTTGCGGAAAATATAATGATTAAAAGAATAGAAGAATAGCCCTTAATTTTTAAAAGGGCTATTCTTCTATTTCTAAGTCTTTACTACTTATGATTTTTTTCATTCTTCTTTCAAATTCTCTTCTAGCAAGCCAAACTTGACGTTCACACCCTAAGCATTTTAGTTTAAAATCGACACCAGTTCTCATAATCTCCCATTTGTTTTCTCCACAGGGATGAGGCTTCTTTAGCTGTACAACATCTCCTATATTGTATTTTACTATCATAATATTCCTCCCTACCACGATATAAGCTACTTCCCTATGAAAACCATATATGAAGTAGCTTCTTTTGTAAATACATTATATTATATTTTAGCTATTTAGTGAACTTTTATTCACTTTATCTTTCTCAACAATGACTCTTCTAGGGTATGGAATCTCTATTCCAGCTTTATCAAACTCTAGTTTTATTCTTTTTCTCATTTCTCTTTCAACCGACCATTGCTCCATAGGCTTAGTCTTTGCTACAACACCAAGCTGTAACCCCGTTTCCCCCAGGTTGGTCACTCCTAGAACATTAGGCCCCTCAACAATCTTATCATTATCCATAGATATTTGCTTAGAAAGCTCACTTAGAATAATGAGAGCTTTATCTACGTCTTCTTCATAAGCTATCTCTACATTTACTAAAGCTCTCATAGAGCCTCTGCTTAAATTGGTTACTGTTTGTATATTCCCATTAGGAACTATATGTAGCTCTCCTGAAAATGCTCGGATTTTAGTTATTCGAATGCCTATTTCTTCAACTAAGCCATCAAATCCTCCAGTTTTTATATAATCTCCTACTGAGTATTGATCTTCAAACAAAATAAAAAATCCTGTTATAATATCCTTCACTAAACTTTGTGCTCCAAAACCAATTGCAAGTCCGCCTATACCAGCTGTAGCTATAATAGACTCTATAGGCAACCCAAACTCCTTTAGGATGGCCACTACTCCAACGAAATAAAGTAAATATTTAATTATGCTTTTTAATATTATTGCTAGAGTATTTGATTTTCTTTCCTCAATCTTAAACCTAGTACTGTATCTCCTATTAAAAAATTTATCTATGAAGGAATATGACACTTTTATTGCTATTTTCATTAAAACAAATATTACGGCTACCTTTAGTATTTTCCCATAAATATTAAGCTCACCACTTGTCCCTATAAAGTGACTAGATACGCTTTTTGCGATCTCCTGCAAGATACGACCTCCTTTTTTAATTAATCTTGTTTGCTGATCGACCTGTACCCATTTTTACTATTTCATAAATCCCTTTTATAGAAAGTAAGGCTTCTTGTAAAATATTTTTTACATCATTTAAAGCTTCTGGTTTAAATCTTATAGATAATCCACAGCTAGCAGTAATCTCTCTAGGTGTAGGTATTATTTTAATATCTATGCCTTTGTTTTTTAATTCTTTTTCTCCTTGTATTGCATAATGAGTTGAATCAAAAGCTATTACATAATATACTTCTTCTCTCATGTTACCATCCTCTTATAATGTTATTGTGCTTGTAGAATTTTTCATCTTTTCAACTATAGTGTACATATTTGTTATTTCTCCAACTTCAAGCTTTTCTTTCAATCCAAAAAAGTCAAGACATGTTCCACATGACAATATTTCTACTCCCTCTGACTCTAGCTTTTTTAAATCCTCTAATACTGGTGAGCCTTCAACAGTAAGGTTTACACCACTATTTAAAAATAATAAGGCAGAAGGAAAAGGTATAGATTCTGTAAGAGTATATATATATCCCTTAATTAGTATGCTTCCTAGTTCTTCTGAGCCTTCTCCTAGTTTATCCTTATCAAACAAAATAACCATATCTTTAAATGTATTAGGAACACATACTCCGGTCTCTTCATTTTCTTTAGCTATTTCTCCCTTACTAATATGAATATAATATTCATTGGTAGTTCCCTTTTCCACTTTATAATCAAGATTTAAGCTCTTAGCCAATTTTGAAACATTTTCCTTTGCAACCTCATTATCTACAATAGTAGTCAATGTTCCTTCTATCATATCATCTAATTCTTTTTTAGTCATAATAACAGGCTTAGGACAAGTTTGATTCCTAGCATCAACTTCTCTTCTCATTATAAATTCCTCCTAGCATTTAATTGTCAGCTTATAACTATAGTATACTCGGTTTTTCTTTATTTTTGGACACATATATTTATTATCTATAAGGGAGGCTGTTATTATAGATATTTTTTATAGTTAAATTTTAATAAAATAAGATTTAATAATTTTAATTAAAACATTAATAATTTTAAAATTGATATTGACATTATTAATTATTGGTTATATTATATAATCAAATAGAGTATAACTTGAAAAATATTACACAAAAATCATAATATTAATCTATTTTCAATAAAAGCCTTAAAATCTTGTATGCTTTTATTATACCCTATTTTTACATCAATGACATGTGTTATAAGTTTTGTTGATGTTCATTTAGGTCAATTTAAGTAAATAAAAGTATTGTAGTAGAACTTTCTTATTCGTTATAAAAAAGGAGGTATTTATTTTGAAAGATGAAATAAAAGGTATTCTAGATAAGCTTCAAAACGGAGAAATTAGTCCTGAAAAAGCCCTTAAGCTTATAAAGAACATCGATATAAAAAATGATTTTGACAAAATAAAGCCTGCAAGAAAAATAAAAATACTCATAATCGATGGAGATGACCATAAGAAAATACACCTACCTGGTATACCTTTTGGGTTAGTTAGCTTTTTAGGAAAACTCGGCATAATAATAGCCCCTCTAGCAATTAAAAACAATAGAAATATAGATCCAAAGGCTAGAGAAGCACTTAAAGTCATAAAGGAAATAAACCTTAAAGAAATCTTCGATGTAATAAAAGCTCATGGTAGCTTTGACTTAGTTGATGTAATTAGTGAAAATGATGTAGTTAAAATATCAATTCTATAAGGAAGGTGAAACTATGAAAAAAGAAGCACTAGGACGATGCCCTGTATGTAACCATGAAATGAATGTAACAAGGCTTCACTGTAATCACTGTGATACTACTATAGAAGGAAACTTCACTTTATGTAAATTTTGTAGACTAACTGAAGACCATAAAACATTTGTAGAGGTATTTATTAAAAACAGAGGTAATATTAAAGAAATAGAGAAAGAGCTAGGTATCTCTTACCCAACAGTTAGAAGCAAGCTAGAAAACGTAATAGAAGCTTTGGGTTATAGTGTTAAATACGAAGCAAGAGTAGATAAAAAAGAAGTGCTTTCAAAACTCAGTGCAGGTGAAATAACTGCAGAGGAAGCAGTTAAACTTTTAAAAGAGGAATAGAGTTAGAGGAGGGAATGCTGTGAGTGAGGAAAGATTAATGGTGCTTACAATGCTGCAAGAGGGTAAAATTACTAGTGAGGAAGCCTCAAGATTGCTTAAAGCATTAGAGGAGCTAGAAATGGAAGAAGAGCTAGAAATAGAAGATGAATTATATAATCAAAATAAATTTATAGCAGATAATAGTATAGATGAAGAGAAGCAAGAAAATTTAGGTAACGAAGGGACAGCTACAAAGTTTGATAAATCTTCAAAAAAGTCAACAATGGAAAAGCTAGAAGAAAAACTAGAAAAAAAAGCTGAAAAATTAGAAAGTTTTGGTGACAGCTTTGGTGATAAAATGGATAACTGGGGAGAAAACTTTGGTAAAAAAATGGATACCTTTGGAGAAAGCTTCGGAGAAAAGATGGGAAACTTTGGAGAGAATTTCGGTGAAAAAATGGGTAAAGTTGGAGAAGATCTAGCTGAAAGCGCCACTTCTTTTGCAGAAAAAATATTGAAGATGGTCGATGGCTTTGTTGGCGACGGTGGCTTTAATCTTTTATTAGGTAATTATGAAACCATCAACGAAACTATTGATAAAGATTTATCTCTTAATAGCTCTACTTTTCTAGAAATACGAGGTGTAAATGGAAAAATAGTACTACATTCTTGGGAAGAAGAAATGATACGCATAAACGCTAAATGTTCTATTAAAAAATCCATATATGATAAAAATCAATCTGTATACGAGCTCGTAGAGCAGGATAATAAATTACTATTTAAGCCTAAATATAATAATGGAATAGGAACAAGCCTAGAAGTGTATATTCCATCAAATAAATTTCAGAAAATATATCTATTAACCACTAATGGGAGAATAGAAGCAAGAGAGCTTTCTCCAAAGGAGCTTATACTTGATACAACAAATGGTTCTGTAAGAATCCAAGAAATATATTCTGATAGAATAATAGCTAGCTCTAATAATGGGACTATTGATATAAACGATATACATTCGAACAAGGTAGAGTTGGAAACCTCTAATGCTACAATAAATGTAGACGATACTTTCTGCGAAAATCTAGTTGCTTCTACAAGAAACGGTAGAATTTCAGTTACAGATACTCAATCTAATATAATATCTCTTACTAGCTCTAATGCATCAATTAGGTTAGAAGACTGTGTAACGTCGCATGTAATTGCCAAGACATCTAATTCTGGTATTAAGATAAGTGATTTAGAAACATCAAGCCTACGCAAACTTGAAGCATACACTTCAAATAGCTCTATCGAAATATCTATAGACGATAATAGCAAATCCTATGACATTGATGCTCAAACCTCTATGGGTAGATTAGATGTACAAATACCTGACCTTGTATATGAAATAAATAAACAGCATAGCCCTGGAATGCAAAAAATATTAGCCCATAGCATAAATAGTGAGAATATCCAAAATCAGATTCATATAATTGCTTCTACCTCTAACGGTTCAATAAAAATAATCTAAAATAAAGGGGGCATTAAATTGAATAATTTAAGAGAAGAAAAAATGCAAATACTAAAAATGATTGAGGACGGGAAAATAAACTCAAAAGACGGAATAGAGCTTTTAAGTGCATTAGAGGAAAAAGAAAATTTGCCTATGCCAAAGTCTTCTAAATGGCTAAGGATAAAGGTGTTCGACCCAGAGGATAATACAAAGGTGAATGTAAATGTTCCAATAGCACTAATAGATGTGGGCCTAAAGTTTGCAACAAAGGTTTCTCCAGAGCTTAAAAATTCTGACCTTAACGGCATAGACTTTAATGAAATAGTTGAAATGATTAAAAGTGGGGCAGAAGGCAAAATAGTAGATGTGGAAAGTGGAGACGGTGAAAGAGTAGAGATAGTAGTTGAATAAAATATAGTATGCATAAACTACCCCTGTCAAGGAGACAGGGGTAGTTTAGTATAAGATTAAAGCAAAATATGTTAGAAAATAATATCCTTTAAATACTTTAATAATATATTGTTATGGTATAAATAGTATCCTATATTCGATTCAAAAACTCCTTTAGATAAGAACCCCTCAGGTGAAATTGATATAATAGGTGTGAGTATAGCAAAAATAATTAGTATTATCAATAGTCCTTTTATAAACCCAAAGCTAAAACCAAGTAGTTTGTTAAATTGCTTTATCAATGGAAGCTCTGTAAATATGTTTAAAAATCTTAGAATTACTATCATCCCTATTCTAACGATGATAAAAGCGATTATTAAGCTTATTACATCTATAAATATACGAGTTAAAGCCTCAGACATTGTGTTTAGCATGGCATCAGAAAACTCAGATGCGTATGTATTAAGTTGAGGACTTTTAGATATATTGTCTATTAATGGTTTGGGAAGCCTAAGTCCCTCTAGCATTGGTGAAGGTTCAAAAGTATTTAATTTATCTTCAAATATTGAATAGATTCCTCTATCAACAAAGCCTCTTATTTTTTCGTATAGATTCTGGTTATTTAATATAAACTGAGCTATTAAGGGATAATACAATCTAGCTATAATATAAGATAATATGACTCCTGCTAGATTAAAAACAGATAGAACAAATCCTTGATAGAATCCAGTTATTGAGCTTATTGCCAGAATAATAATAACACTTATATCTACCCAGTTCATACAGCACCTTCCTTTAATGTCTTATTCATCTATGTTTGTTTCTTCTTTTTTATTATAAAGCTTACCAACCAAAAAATTCTCTTTAGTAAATATTAAAATATTTCCTTTTATAAAGCTTATTTTTTCTATTTCATCATCACATATATATCTTAAAAAAATCTTATCTCCATTTACTCCTATAAGTTTACGTCCTCCTATTAAAAATATATCCTTTTTATTCATGTATATATGGTTATAGCTCTCATCTAATACTAATTTATCTTTTGTCTTTCCATTTGTCCCCAATGTCTCTATATAAGTCTTATCCCTTTCATAGAGCACATGTATTTGTTTTTGCCTTAGGTCAATTTTAACATCCTTTAATCTATTAATATCCTTACTCCACAGAGTTTCTCCCTCCATATTTATGCTCATGAGTTTATTGTCACTTACAATAATCATATCATCGTCTATGAAATCAGCATTATAGATAATCCAATCTAAAAAGTCTTTCTTCCATAGCAGCTCTCCTTCTATGGTATATAATAATAAGCTAGTTTTAACCTTGCTTTCTGATAAGTCTATTGTAGTAAATACAAAATTCTTTTTATCAGCTGACACATTACTAGATAGAAGCCTTCCCTTGTCTACTATAGTATTAGCCATTAAGGCTCCCTTTTCATCTAAAACATTTATTTGATCTATTTGTTCGCCTGCTTTTGTATATATTATTAAAAATCCATTTTTTTCAACAACTTTATTTATAGACTGTCTAGCATCATAGCCCCATTTCTCTTCTCCTTCAGAATTTAAAGCGATTATTTTTCCCTTGCTTTTATCAACTAGATAAATGGTGTTCTCCCCAAAATGAGTTAAGGGTGCATCCAATCCTATATCCTTTGACCATATTTTATTGCCTAATAAGTTATATGAATTAATGCTTTTATTATCAGAATTTACTATAATTCCATCATAGTCTTGTGTTTCTCCATTGCTTGTCCAAACAACATTTGTATTTTGAACTATTTGTAAGGATTTTTCTGTTTGTTTAAATAAGTCTTGTACCTTATCCTTCAATGATTTACTGAAGAACAATAGACCAATTATTATAATAGTTAGTACTATCCAAATCAGTTTTTTACCTTTAGTGTTTTCTTCTTTTGCAATCACAGTAATCCCTCCTATCTAAAGAGTATAATTCACTTTTTTCTATACAAATTCCTTCTATTTATATTTATAGTAATAACAATTTGATTTAGGATAATGTATATTAGCATAAAAAGTCCCAAATAGCCAAACAAGGGATATAATGTAGATACTAAGCTAGAAAAACCTATTTTAGCAAATGGAACAGCAAATACACAAAATACAGCTGAGATAAAAAAATTCCCTTCACCCACTAGCATAGAAACTCTATTTATACAGCCAAAGCCACTAGCAATAGCAGTCGTAAACATAGCAAGCCATAATATCGTAGAATACATAATCGGTCCCCAGCTCCCTAAAAGCTCAGAGGCTTTTATCATAGGTATTTCCATATTGTATATATCTGTATATAATATAAGGGTAGAAAGCAGAATAAATAAGCCCATGATTCCAAGTCCAACTCCCCCCATTATTCCCCCTTTGATAGCCTGTTTCTCGTTATTTATAATAGGAAATAAAGATGCTAACATAACTATTCCAGAAATACTATTGTAACTTACATAAAGAATAGACGATGTTAACCAATTACCAGTTTTAGTTATATTAGCCCCATAAAAATTGCTAAATATAAATCCTTCCTTTATTACTACAACTGACCCTACTAATACAATCCCCATAATCAAAAGTGGTACTACTAATCTGTTTACAAAGGATATTCCCTTTACACTAAACACCAAAGTTAGAAAGCATAAAAGTGTCATTATATAGATTCCAGCGTTCATAGACATGTTAAATTGTTCATAAAATATAGCTCCGCTTCCTGCAAGCATTATGCTGTATCCAATAAATAGATAAGATACAACTATTATTTCAAAAAATCTACCTGCCCTATTTCCTAAAAGTAAATTTATATATTCAGTATAACAAAAAAGCTTATTTCTATATACCTGCAATAATACAATTGTTCCTACTACGGAAAATAACAATGAAGCAAATATTATCCCTATTATACCCTTATACCCAAAAACTCCAAAAAATTGTATGATCTCCTGCCCAGAAGCAAATCCTGCACCTATTATGGTTCCAATATAAACGCTCGTTAAATCTCTCCACGAATTTTTCATAAATACGCAAGCCTCCTAGTCATAGTTAATAAATACTATGAAATACTAGGCTTATTTTATAACGAATAGGAAGGTGATTTTAGCTCCCTAAGTAAAAATATTTATTTCAATCTTCATATTTTTGGGTATATATGAACATGCCTAGTCATAATAATATCAGAAAAGAGGCAATTCGCAAAATATTACTATTTTGTTATACTATTATATTACTATTTGTTATATTATGAATATAGCATAATCAATATATAGAGCAATATATGCAGTTTACAAGGGGGATAAACAATGAAAAAAGTTCTAGTTTTAATTTTAGCTATAATTATTTTGTCTAGCTTTGCATATGAATATATGATTCCTAGCTTAGCATCTAGCTCTCTTATCATATCAATGCAGGATAATGAACCAAATGAAAGCTTGAGTATCGAAGATAGTAGTATTACAGGTAATCCTGATACTAGTCCAATAGATGAGGAAAACAAAAATGAAGAACATATTGATGAACAGGACGATAGTGAAAATCCTACTGAATTTGAAAATCCAGAAGTCCTAGATCCTATTCCTGAAAATGATTTAGAGAGAGAAAATCAAACTACTTCTCCAGCTGGAGATAATGAGCCTTCACAAGAAGAGCCTGTTGAAACCGAAACTGAAGCTATTCCAAAACCAGTACATAATATAATCCATACTTTGAATAAGAAAAACGCATGGTCTCATAAGACCGTGTATTTAACTTTTGATGATGGCCCTAGTCCTATAACTGATAAAGTATTAAATATATTGAAAAAAGAAGAAGTAAAAGCTACATTCTTTGTAATAGGTACCAAAACAGATGAAGGTAAAGCAACTCTTAAGAGAATTTCAGAGGAAGGACATTCTATCGGCAATCATACTTATAGTCATAATTACAATTACATATACAAAAATGCAGATAATTTTTTTGATGATTTATATAAAAACGAGAATATAATATATGAATCAACTGGAATACGTCCCAAAATAATAAGATTTCCCGGAGGATCAAATAATACTGCGACTAAAACCGAAAAAGGTAAAAAGATAATGAATGAAATAATGGATAGGCTCCAGAATCAAGGATATATTCATTTTGATTGGAATGCAAGCAGTGGTGACGCTTCTGTACATCCTGCATCTGTAGAAGAAATTATAAATAATACACTTACTTGGATCAGTAGAAATGATAATGCAGTAGTATTGTTTCATGATACATCTGCAAAAACTAATACCTTAAAGGCATTACCAACAATAATTGAAAAGCTTAAATTTTTAGGCTGTAATTTTGAAATATTAACTACTAGCTCCCCACATGTAGCTTTTGTAAAGAATAATAGTACAATAGATGACATAACTGAAGTTAGTAGTGATCATATTATAGAGCCTGTAGATGTTATAATTAATAATGATCGAATCAGAAAGCCTCCCCATGTAATTAGAAAGCTTCTAAGACTTGAAAGGGAAATGGAAGAAATGTATTTCAAAAAATAAAAAAATCCAGCGACGTCCTACTCTCCCAGGCGGTCTCCCACCAAGTACCATCAGCGCTGAAGGGCTTAACTTCTGTGTTCGGTATGGGAACAGGTGTGACCCCTTCGCTTTTGTCACTGGATTATGCCCTAACCCGATTGTTTCGGATGCTTTTCCCGAAAGAATCGCTGGTAGGTCAAACGCAATGAGCACCAAATTTGCACGACCGTATGGGAGTGAACAAATTTGTGTTGCGAAACTGCGATGCCCTAACCTATTAAGAGCTTCTTTATTGAGAATTGAGAATGGAAAATTGAGAATTATTCTTTCTTTTCTTTCTCTTTCT
>NZ_FNQE01000048.1 GCF_900107485.1 Proteiniborus ethanoligenes | reverse complement strand
CTGATTGAGGCTGCTAACAGTGTTCGAAACCATATACCAGAGTATAAACAATTTTATTACAAGAAGTACGGTGAAGTAACTACCCACCAACATAAAAGAGCACTCGCACTTACATCTCGTAAATTAGTACGACTGATTTTTGGATTGCTGACTAAAAATCAAATCTACTCCACCGATAAAGTTGGAGAGATTCAATAAAATATTTTCCCTTCTCAAACCTATTTTTCTCAAAAAAATTATAGGTTCTATTAAGATTACTCTTTTTTAATTGTTTCTTTTATTTTCTTTAAAAATCATCTCTTGACATATTACCAGATTGCTCTGTTTCCATGGACTCATTAATTAATAGAAATTCTCTCATAGACTTTAATATGCTGCTATCTCCATCTATAAGTCTAAGGGCTATCCATCTTGCATTAAGCTTTTCTCTTATGTATTCAGGCAGATGTTCTGTTATTTCTCTTACTAATGATTCTATATTATTATCATATTGTATTTTATAAGGATTAGGTTGGATTTCTCCTTCAACTATTTTTTCAATCGTATCCTTTAGTATGTGAACACCAACACCATCTCTGGCTACCATTGGGATTACAGGGATACCTAAATCCTTTTCTAATTTATGAGTTTGAACTTTTATACCTTTCCTATTAGCCTCATCCATAAGATTAAGGCAAAGTATTACATTATCCGTTATTTCCATTATTTGAAGTACTAGATTTAAGTTTCTCTCTAAACATGTAGCATCTGCAATTACTATCGTAATCTGAGGATGACCAAAGCATATAAAGTCTCTTGCCACCTGTTCCTCAACAGAGTTAGCAAGAATAGAATAGGTTCCTGGTAAGTCAACTAATAAATATTCCTTATCCTTATATTTAAAACTACCTTGAGCATTTGCTACAGTTTTCCCAGGCCAGTTTCCTGTATGCTGGTTCAATCCAGTAAGATAATTAAATAGAGTGCTTTTTCCCGTATTAGGATTGCCTGCAAGGGCTATTACTATTTGCTCCTCACTTTTTTTAGATATATTAAACTTATCCTTCAAAAGAGACAACCCGCTAGATTGACTAGTTAGACCCATCTTTTTCCTCCCCTAGAATTAAATTATATAGGCTTCACAACTATATTTTGTGCTTCCTCCTTTCTTAAAGCTATAATAGCTCCTCTTATGTTAAAAGCTATTGGATTTCCAGAAGGACTTATTCTTTCAACGGATACAAGAGAGTTCGGTATAAGACCTAAATCAAGGAGTCTTCTCCTAGAAAGTCCTTTACTTAAAAGCTCCTTTACTCTTGCTGATTTACCTACTGGTAGCTGATGAAGTAGTATTTTTTCATGCTTTACTTGATTAAAAACCATCGAAATATTATTATAAGTTTCCATTATTTTACCTCCAATTAAATAGTTATGTATTAGCTTTAGCTAACAACAGTAAAAAGTTAGCCTAGGCTAATAAATATAATAATAAATAATCCAAATATACTATTGGATTTAACTGTTTTTTTATCTGATAATGCTATTATATTTATTTGGTTCAAAAGTGTTACACAGAAGAATATAGTTAATAAGCAAATAGGATGATTATTATATAGAAGCATTTAAAGAATATAAAAGGATAGTAAATAAACCATGTAGAATATAGCTATTAATTCGTAGATCTCAATCTATGAGTTGAGAAAACATAAGGAAAGGAAGGTGTCAAATTTGAAGAACCTTTATGAGCTAGTTTCTTTAGAGTCAATAGATTCTTCTTTCATAATAGAGTTAAGATATGCAACACAAAACAACTTTGTAAAAAAACAGGTTTATCCAAGGAATAGTAAGGCTTATTTACAAAAAGAAACAGCATTAAAATTGAAAAAGGCCAATGCTATTTTTAAAGAGAACGGGTTTACAATAAAGATTTGGGATGCATATAGGCCTTTATACGTTCAAAAGGTATTTTGGGAATATGTAAAAGACTCTCGGTATGTAGCTGATCCCAAGATTGGTTCAAAGCACAATAGAGGTGCTTCAATAGACATTACTCTAGTGGATAAGGATGGAATTGAGCTGGAAATGCCTACAGCATTTGATGACTTTACAGAAAAAGCTTCTATAAATTATCTATATCACACAGAAGTTGCAAGGACAAATGTAAAATTTATGACTAGGGTAATGGAGGATTGCGGATTTAAAGGAATTAGTAGTGAATGGTGGCATTTTGACGATGTAGGCTGGCAGAAATATCCACTGCTAGATATTAGCTTTGAGGAATTAGATATAAATAGTATAGGACAGTAAAACTATCCTATACTATTTATATGTTCTTTAATAATACTTCTTTTTACACATATGCTCTTCTACAATGCAAAGTGCTTCTCCAAATCTTTGAAAATGTACAACTTCTCTTTCTCTTAAAAATCTTAAGGTATCTATAACACCAGGGTCGTCGCTTATACGTATTAGATATTCATAAGTGGTTCTTGCTTTTTGTTCAGCAGCCATGTCTTCATGTAAATCAGTTACAGGATCTGCTTTTGACTGGATGTAAGAAGCAGTCCAAGGATTGCCTGCGGCATTGTGTGGAAATGGACTTTTACCATGATTTACATAATGAGCCTCGAAAGGAGTTCCTTTTATTTGTTCTACAGTAGCATCCTTAGTAAGCTTATAAACAAGCGTACCTATCATTTCCCAATGAGCTAGTTCTTCGGTACCTATATCCGTCAATATTCCCTTAGCCATTCCAGTGGGCATAGTCCATCTTTGTGTAAGATATCTGATTCCAGCAGAGAGTTCGCCGTCTGGACCACCAAATTGTTCTATTATCATAGCTGCTAGAGTTGGGTTAGTAGTATTTACTCTAACAGGATATTCAAGTTTTTTTTCGTAAATCCACATATATTAGCCTCCTTTAGCATCTACATTTTCCAAAATCAACTTCCCATGGCCAAGGTTCTTCTATATATTGCCACGGGCATCTACTCATACCAGTAAACTTTAGTGGTCCATATTGTGACTCGTAAAGGCATTCAAGCTCTCTATATTTTTGAGAAAAAGTATTGTGAAGCCTCAAAGCCCTTTCATCACTTGGGTGGGTGTCTAGATATAAGTTAGTTTCTATTAACACGAATCCTACTTCCATAAGCTGTGTAAGCAGCTCTACACGATTGCCTTGCATAGATTGCACCTCCTAAAAAGTTTATTTACAGTATACTTCATATTTATATGGGTCATGAAGCTCAGGGAATAAGGTTCCTTTTTTCAAGGCTTCACCAGGAGAAAAAACTTTACCCATAGTTTGAAAAGGCACATAAGCATGTGCTAGTTTTGTATAAGGCTCCATAGGTGGAATACAGAATATACATCTATCCTTATCCTTATCATTCATAGAAAAACCTCCTTAGAATAATGTATTTTGCAATACCATATTACGCATATAGAATACTAATTGTGATATCTTTGTTAATAATAAAGGAATAAAAAAATATCATCCTTAAGCAAGCGAAAAATCTAAGATTTTTTCCTTGATTAAGGATGATATAGGTTGTTTAACCTTTTATAATGTAATTTATTTTTAATCTATTTATATCTGTGTAGCTCAATCAAAAGGTCACTATCTTCATAGATAACATTAGCCTTGTCAGTCATCATTCCAACTAGTGCCATATCATTAGGCGAATCAGTATCCCCTGTTAGCTCCCAATAATATTCTTCAGCAGCCTTTTGACGAGGTGCATTTAGAAGTTTTCTCATATTATTTACACTTTTTTCAGAACACTTCACATTATTAGCAATAACTAAAAGTTTATACATATCCTTATTATTTTCAATAGATACATTGACCTTCTCAGCATCACCAAGCATTGCAAATGTAACCATTTCATTAATTATCTTCGAAATCTTCTTGATTTCAACATTCACTAATTATCCCTCCTCTTAAATACATCCAAAATAGGAACTAGCATAGTAGCAATAATACCGGTAGAAAAGCCATTGTTATATAGATTCATCCCACCATGTAGGACTCCTACATTCATAGAAACAGAAAGATGTAGGAAGCCTGCCAATAAACCGCTAATAACGCCATAATCTCCTGCAATAGGAGCTAAACTAGTACCAAAAAGAGCTGCTATAATTACAGTTGTAGAGCTAGTATCCCAAACATTCAAAATGCTAGCAATAAATACTCCTAATAACACAGGGATGCAATTTCTAGGGTGCTTACCAAAAGATGAAAAACCTATTATAGTAAGCAATGCACCAACTATAGGCCCGTTCATTACTCCTTTTGATATAAAAACATATACTAATCCTATTATACCCATGATTCCCATATTAATCAACGTAATCCCGAAGCCTGCTATAAAAGTGAAATCATCAACTAGTTTTCCAGAGGTTCTAAGGATTTTAGAATAATTTTTAAATAAGCTTTTACCGTTCATAAAATATCCAATTATCACCAAGGTAATACAAAAACCTGCTAGGAAAACCTTTAGCAGAAAATCATGCTCAGTTGACAATATCATTCTTGGCTCATTACTAAATCCGTAGCTTTTCATAAAAGCCATTACAATAGTACCGATGAAACCTGCTGCAAATCCAACATTATAAAGGCTATAGCCTTCATGTGCTCTTAGCAAGTGGGAAGCGACAGGAGGTAAGAAAAAACCTACAACTATTCCTGCAAGTATTGCAAATAATAAGCCCCAATAATTAGATGGGCTTAAAGCACGAGCAACCTCGAAAATCATAGGAGAAAGTGCTGTGCCAAACATTGATATTATAAGAAAACTCTTAAACCTTTTCTTTAGGTATTTTGCATACAAGTATCCGCCTATATATATAGGCCATACATTAAAAATGTTTTTTCCAAAGAAAGAAAAACCAGCTATAATAAAAATAGCAGATATAGGAAAGCCACCCATGTGAAATCTAAGCTTCCATAAGAAAAATATATTTATTAAAGTCAGCAAGGCTGAATTCACGAGTGCTGCTCCAAGACCACCTACTTTAATATAGTCTGTAAGGAGTACATCTGGCTGGATGATTATTTTAAAAAGACCATTTACTATTTCTTTAATATCACTAACGAAAAAGGCTAATATAAGAGAAGCCACAGGGAATATAGATATTATCAGAAATTTAGTTTTTTCACTTACTTGTTCAAAATTATTAACATTATCTTTAGTCAAAAGAATACCCCCAATCATTTTATTTAAAAGACAACATTTGATTTTTAGTATATTATTGCTTTTCAAAAAAACATAAAATAATAGCTACTATTTTAAAACAAACTTAGTCTATATCTCCATACTAAGTATATTGTATTAATCATTAAATTAATTATAATACTAAATAAAGACAATTTGTATACTTTTCATGAAAAAACATACACTAAAAAACAAATTTTTATCATTTTATCATAAATCAGGCAAGAGTAGAAGATAAATTTTATAAAAATGCTAATTGACAAACACATCCATATATTATAATATAATAATATAATAATATAAATTCGATTAGAGGTGATGACATATCAGTGTTCAAATGAGTATGAATGAGGATTTAGTAAAAAAAGCAGATATATTAAAGGCTATTTCACATCCCATAAGACTTTGCATAGTAAAGGGCTTATTAGAAAATGGAGCACATAATGTAACAGACATGCAAAGCTGTTTAGATGCACCTCAATCTACTGTTTCTCAGCATTTAACTAGACTTAAAGCAGCTGGTATAGTAGAAGGGAAAAGAGAAGGGGTCGAAATCTACTATTATTTAGTAAACGAAGAAGTAAAAAACGTTATTAGGGCACTATTTTAAACTATAATGCCTTAATTCGTTTTATTTTTAACGAATATATTCAATAAACCTAATATATTAATATAACGATATAAAGGAGGATTATTATGTCAAAAAAGGTTCTAATAGTTGGAGGAGTTGCAGGTGGTGCGAGTACAGCAGCTCGTCTTCGAAGACTTGACGAAAATCTTGAAATCATAATGTTTGAAAGAGGAGAGTATATTTCTTTTGCTAACTGTGGACTTCCATATTATATTGGGGAAACCATAGAAGAAAGAGACGCTCTTTTACTTCAGACGCCAGAAGCTATGAAGGCAAGATTCAATATTGATGTAAGAGTAAATAATGAAGTACTTAAGATTGAAAGAGACAAAAAGCAGATTCAGGTCAAAAATTTATTAACTGAAGAAGTTTATAATGAATCATATGATTATCTTGTATTGTCACCTGGCTCTACACCACTAAAGCCACCGATACCTGGAATTGATTCGCCAAATATTTTCTCACTGTGGAATATACCTGATACGGATAAAATCAAGGATTATGTAGATAATCAAAGACCTAAAAGGGCAGTAGTCATAGGTGGTGGATTTATAGGTATAGAAATGGCAGAAAACCTATATGATAGAGGACTTGAAGTGACTATAGTAGAGATGGCAGATCAGGTTATGGCGCCATTAGATTTTGAAATGGCACAAATAGTTCATCAACATATAAAATCTAAAGATGTAAAGCTGCACTTAAAAGATGGAGTTAAGGAGTTTCAATATAATAATGGTATAACTACCATAGTGCTGCAAAGCGGCAGAACAATAGACACTGATATGGTCATATTATCTATAGGTATAAAACCTCAAAGCAAGCTTGCCATAGATGCTGGCCTTGATGTAAATCAAAGAGGGGGCATAATAGTAGATGATAATCTAAGAACGTCAGATGATAGTATTTACGCCTTAGGAGATGCTATAGAGGTTGTAGATTTTATGAACGGGAACAAAACTATGATACCTCTTGCAGGCCCTGCAAATAAACAAGGAAGAATAACAGCAAACAACATTGCAGGAAGGGAAGAAAAATACAAAGGAACTCAAGGAACTTCCATTGCAAAGGTATTTGATTTAACAGTTGCTTCTACAGGACATAATGAGAAAATATTAAAGAGAAATGGCTTAGAATATGGGAAGGATTATAAGACCTCAATTATTCATTCTAAATCCCATGCAGGATATTATCCAGGAGCATTTACAATGTCTATTAAGCTTATATTTGATTTAAAGGGTAAGATTCTTGGTGCTCAAATAGTAGGCTATGAAGGTACAGATAAGAGAATAGATGTAATAGCAACAGCTATTAGATTCAATGGAACAGTATATGATCTTAAAGAGCTTGAATTAGCTTATGCACCGCCTTATTCATCTGCAAAAGATCCAACAAACATGGCAGGATTCACAGCGGAGAATATTTTAAAGGGAGACTTAGACGTTATACAATGGAATGAAATAGACAATATAGATAAAAACAGTTCAATGATTATAGATGTAAGAGATGAAGTAGAGAGAGAGTTAGGATATATACAAGATTCAATAAATATACCTGTTGACCAGCTTAGAGATAGACTTTCAGAGCTAGATAAAGAAAAAGAAATTATTATTTACTGTGCAGTAGGGCTAAGAGGATATATAGCTGCGAGAATTCTTAAGCAAAATGGATTTACAAAGGTAAGAAATCTTAGTGGTGGATATACTACCTATAGCTGTGTATTTTGCCAAGAAGAAAATACTGATAAATGCTCAGGAGGCTCCTGTTCTACAGAGATGACCTTTGATGAATCTGGGAGACAAGAAATAACCGAAGATATAAAAAGAGAAGTTGTAAAGCTTAATGTTTGTGGCTTATCTTGTCCCGGACCTATTACTCAAGTATATGAAATGATGAAAGAGTTAGACAATGGACAATATTTAGAAATTAGAGCTACAGACTCAGGATTTTTTAATGATATAAAAATGTGGTGTAAAAGAACAGGAAATACCTTCATAAGGGGAGAAAAAGAAAAAAATGAATTCGTTGTAACGATACAAAAAGGAGCTGGTTTCGGCACAAACAAAGCTTTAGAAGCTGGAAAAGAAGCTATCCCTATAAATATACAGACTGCTAAGGAAGATAAATCAATGGTTGTATTCAGTGGAGATTTAGATAAAGCTATAGCAGCGTTTATTATAGCAAATGGAGCAGCTGCAATGGGTCGAAAGGTAACTATGTTCTTCACCTTCTGGGGATTAAATGTTTTAAGGAAATCTGAGAAAGTAAAATCAGAAAAAAGCTTCATGGATAAAATGTTTGGTATGATGATGCCTAGAGGAAGTAAAAAGCTAGGATTATCAAAGATGAACATGGGCGGCATGGGAGCTAAAATGATAAGAAAAGTAATGAATGATAAAAACATATCTTCTCTAGAAGATTTAATTAAGCAAGCTATGAGCTCAGGAGTAAATATTGTAGCATGTACTATGTCAATGGATGTTATGGGAATTACAAAGGAAGAATTAATAGACGGCATAGAATATGGTGGTGTGGCAGCTTATCTCGGCGCTGCTGAAGAATCAGATGTAAACTTGTTTATATAGATTGTGCAATACCCTATAATTTTATATAATATCAAAAGGAGCAGTTTTATCTGCTCCTTTTGTATGTACAATCTAATAATTCCCTTGTTTATTAATTAATAAACGGGGTATAAATCTTAATGATTGTACTTTATGATTAAACTTTGAAAGGGAGGAATTGTAATGAATGATATGACAGCTCAAAACTTAAGATCAGCTTATGGTGGCGAAAGCCAAGCGCACATGAGATATAAAGCTTGGGGAGAAGTAGCATTAAAAGATGGATTTCCTACAGTAGCTACACTTTTTAGAGCAATCTCATATGCTGAAGAAATTCATGCAAAGGGACATTTTAGATTATTAAAAAATGTAAAGGGCGACTTCTTGGTAGCATCAGGAGCAGGCTTTGGAATAGGAACTACATCAGAAAATCTTCAGGGAGCAGCTAATGGAGAACTATTCGAAGTGGATCAAATGTACCCAGCGTACATAGCTGTTGCAGAAGCTCAAGGGGAAAAAGCAGCAGTAGTACTAATGAAGAACATTATAGAAGCAGAAAAAACTCATGCTGACCTTTATTTAAGAGCAAAAGAATACACAGATGCAGGTAAAGATGCTGATTTTACAAATATTCATGTATGTGAAATATGTGGATATGCAGCAGAAGGAGAAATGGTTGATAATTGCCCAATTTGTGGTGTTACAAAGGATAAATTTACAGTATTTGAATAAAAAACTCATAAGGCGTACTCAAAAAGTACGTCTTTTTTATTGCCATAATAATAATTATATGATAAAATATAACAAATATATGTACGGAGGTGTAAAGATGAGAAACTTAGCTTTAGTTGGTGTTGCTTTAGACAGGTTACCATTGATATTAACAGCAAATTTTATTTTTCAAGGGGGTAGTGTGTCTAAAATCAAATATTATGTCAACTAAAATGTAAGTGAATCGTCTTCTGAAACCTTAAACATATTGTTTAGAATCATATGCCTAGGTAAGAATTTACTTGCCTAGGCTTTTTGTATTTTTGTATATATAAAGCTTAGGCAGAGATTTACTTGTCTAGGCTTTTATTTTTTGAATAGGGAGGAATTAAAATGATAGATATTAGTTTAAACGGAATAAGCAAATACTATGGTGGTAATAAGATACTTGAGAATATTACATTCGAAATTCATAGTGGAGATAAGGTTGGATTAATAGGCAAAAATGGTAGCGGGAAAACTACCGTATTTAAGATTATTGCAGGCATAGAAAATAGCGATGGAGGAATATTATCTATTAGAAAAAATGCAACCATAGGATATCTTGCACAGCTTCCTGACTATCCACAAGAATATAAAGTAATAGATGTCCTTAATACTGCTTTTGAAAGCCAAAAAGCCATAAAAACTCAAATGTATGAGTTAGAAAAAAAGATGGAAAACATAAACGAGTGTGATATTGATAAAATAATGAAAATATATGGTGAGTTACAACATACATATGAGCATATGGGTGGATATGAAATGGAGGAAAAGCTTAGTAGAGTATGTAAAGGTCTAAAGTTAACAGAAAGTATGCTAGAGAGAAGCTTTATGGATTTGAGTGGAGGAGAAAAGACTACTGTGATGCTAGGGAAAATGCTATTACAGAGTCCGGATATTTTATTGCTCGATGAGCCTTCCAATCATCTTGATTTAGAATCTATTGAATGGCTTGAAGAGTTTATTCAAGAATACAAAGGCTCAGTAATAGCAATATCACATGACAGGTACTTTTTAGACAATGTGGCTAGAAGAATAATTGAAATAGAATCAAAAAAATCTAGGTCTTATGTTGGGAATTATAGCTTTTATGTACAATACAAAGAGGAAATGCTTAATAATCAGCTTGAAGCATATAAAACCCAGCAGAAAAAGATTAAAGAAATGGAGGATGCAATAAAAAGATTTAGGGATTGGGGAACTAGAGCGGATAATGAATCTATGTTTAAAAAGGCAGCAAATATGGAAAAACGGATAGAAAAAATGGAGAAAATCCATAAGCCAGAACTAAATCAACGAAAGATAAAAGTTAGTTTTTCTCAAGGAGAAAGGTCAGCAAATGAAGTAATAAACATTAAAGGACTTAGAAAGTCATTTGGAGACAAATTGATAATTGACAATCTAGATCTAAGTGTTAGATATAAAGAGAGACTTTGCTTGCTAGGTAAAAATGGTAGCGGAAAGTCTACATTGATTAAACTTTTATTAAATAAACAGACACAAGATGCAGGAGAAATAACCATAGGCTCAAGAGTGAAAATTGGGTATTTAGAACAGGAGATATCCTTTGAAAATGAAGAGAAAACTGTTTTAGAGACTATTAATCAGTGCTTAATGGTGCCAGAAAGTGAAGGGAGAAGGATATTATCAGGATTCTTATTTTTTGGAGAAGATGTGTACAAAAAAGTAAAGAATCTTTCTGGTGGTGAAAAAAGCAGACTAAGATTATGTATTATGATGGAGCAGCAAAATAATCTTTTAATTTTAGATGAACCTACAAATCATTTAGATATTAATTCAAGAGAAATGCTTGAAAAAGCACTTGAAATTTTTAAAGGAACTATATTATTTATTTCTCATGATAGATATTTCATAAATAAACTAGCAGAAAGAATAATAGAAATAGACAATAAAAGATTAATAGAATATCTAGGAGATTATAATTACTATAGAGAGAAAAAGTCGGAAAGCAAGAACCTTTTAAAAACTGAAAGTTTAGCGAGAGAATCTAATAAAAGGGAAAGCAAATCTACATCTACAGAAAATGCGGCAAGAAAGAACATTAATAAAACTAAAAATCATGATAAAAAAGAAGAAGCTAAAAGAAAAAAGAATATATCCTTACTTGAAGAAGAAATAGAATGTATTGGAAATGATATTCTACAAATAGATAATCAAATGGAGAAGTTATATCACGATTATGAGAAGCTAAGTGAATTATTTATTGAAAAAGAAGCTTTAACTAAAAAATATGATGTTTTACTAGTAGAATGGGTAAAGCTAAATTCCTAACCTAACTATGGTTTTTAGAATATTAGAATCTAAAAAAGCAAATACTAATCAAAAATCATATGAAAGGGTGATACAATGGAAGACACTAGAACCATACAGGAGATTATCAATCAGTTAAATATGATTGAAAAGGATAACCAGCATATATTAGAGCATGTAAACAGCATAGATTTATTATTAGTATCAAATGAAAATGGCAGAGTAAAGGATGCAGAGCTATCAAATAAAATTGTGGGATTAAAGGAAAAGATAGAGTCTGTGGTAGAGATATCAAATGAAATAACTTCAATGCTAAATAACCAAATGTAAACTGTACCATGAGGTACAGTTTTTTTATGACCTAACCCGATTTCCTGAATGTCTTTATCAGGAAATCGTAGGTAGGTCAAACGCAATGAGAACCAAATTTGCACGACCGGAGGGAGTGAAC
>NZ_FNQE01000047.1 GCF_900107485.1 Proteiniborus ethanoligenes | reverse complement strand
TGGTGTAAATGTCCACTGGAAATCACCTGTGGCATTTACTACTGTTGTACTATCTGTCCAAGCTAGTGTTCCTGCTACTGCTTCATTAGAAGCATTCTTAAATGTTCCACTTAGAGTAGAGTCAGCTAGTGTTTGGCCTACTGTTACTGCTGTGGCCGCTACTGCTTCATCTACTACTGGATTTACTGCTGGTACTGGATTTGCAACTACATTTACATCTCCAGTTATCACATTATACGTAACTTGATCATCTGGTGTAAATGTCCATTCAAAATTACCTGTGGCATTTACTACTGTTGTACTATCTGTCCAAGCTAGCGTTCCTGCTACTGCATCTCCATCAGCATTCTTAAATGTTCCACTTAGAGTAGAATCAGCTAGTGTTTGGCCTACTGTTACTGGCGAAGCTGAAACTGGTGTATCCGTTATTGGAGCTACGGCTTCTTTTGCAGAAACATAAAATGTCAGTATCTTAGTAAGAGTTTTATCATGGGTGTCCTTAATTTGCACTCTTACACTATAGGTACCTTCTGTTAATGGTTTTTCTATGATTTTGAGGTCAGTTCCATCAATTACAAATTTACCATTATCCGCACCACCCTCACCTTCTACTAATGAGAAGGTAAATGGAGATGTGCCACCCGATACATACTCATCAAATGTTCCTGCTACAGCTCCTACTGCTACATTCGCATTGCTTTCTTGCAAATTGGCTGTCGCTGTGAAGGCAAAGTTTTCAATTTCTGGGTAATCTTCTGTCGCCGGGAAGGTGATGGTTAGCAGTCCCTTTTTAGGATCGCTGGAGTCAATTTCGAAAATTATGCTAGTTGCACCTGTATATTGGAAACTATTTTCTGTCAAACCTGCAAAAGTATAGCCATCTCTTGCCTCTAGACTAACCTTGGCTATATAGACTGTATTCCCTTTGAAGAATCCTGTTGCTTCTGTTTCGTTACCTTCTTCATACCACTTTATAGTTCCATCATATTCGACATAGCTACCACCATAACTCGTAAAAGGATCAGCTTTTATTTCTTCACCCTTTTGGGGCTTAGCTACTTGAGAATCATATATTGTTAAAGCTGTTACTTGTTCTGCCCCTGTTTTTGGGAAGACTGCTTTTACTACGCCTGAGTCGGCGGCATTTGTTACAGATGTTGCTCCTGCTACTTTGAAGAAGTTTGCAGCTACTCCATCAAAGCTATATGAGTGCTTGGCTGTTAAAGTGATGGTCGCCGTGTATTCTGTGTCTTTGACAAAGGGATTTTGGTTTGGATACCAGGTGATCGTACCAGTATATTGGGCAGTTTCGGTTATTGAAGTTACAGGTGTAGCACCTACTTCTGGTGCTGTTACTCCCTCTATGGCGGCGATATTAACAGTTTTAATCTCTGTGTAAGTTACTGTTATGGTTGTGTCGGCTATTATATGGAACCACAATTCGTTATTTCCATTTAATGAATCTCTCTTCTCTTCAACACCAATTTTAAGCGAATCTATTACATTGCCTGTTGGTGGAGTTACAGTTAGTTTCAAATACTGGTTATCAGCATAGGTTTTATGTTCTCCGAACACATCGGGGGTTTTGTCAACGGTCAGACCTTCACCTTCAAGGGTTAACTTATGACGAACCTTAACGGATGTTCCCGCTATTACCTTATCTTCGCTAGCATTATGAGTATTTGTTGCAGCTTTTCTTATTTTGACTTTGGTATTTTCATCTACTCCTGATAGGCCGGTAATATCTTTCTCGGTTATATTGGTGCCGATAACTTGATAGTCACCATATGTCGTGCCATCAATCGCCACTGCTACTTCAAGTTTACCTTGGCTTGGATTGATACCTCTGATATAGAGGGCATTTCCGTCAGATAGGTAGTAGGCGCTAATAGAGCCCTCTACATCCCCTACCACATTAGCTTTTACCACTGGACCAACAACGCGGAAGCCGTAGCCGGTGCTATTTGGATTGACAGCTTTGACGATTAAATATTTGCCAATGTCAGCCTCAACAATTGTATAATTCTGTCCGCTTGTGCCTGTTGAATCTAATATAGTATCCGTACTTTCGTCAAAATTCGCATCCTCGGAACGATACCAAGTATAGGTAACTCCACCAAAGACATGTTCTAGTCCCTCACTATCTGCCATCAATCCAACACCATAGACTGGGCTTCCGCTGATTTTTGGTGATCCCGTCTGGGCTGGCTTATCGCCTGTTGTTGGGAATTTTACTGTTACAGTTTTGCTACTTGAATCATAAGTTGTTGAGTCTGCACCTATTACGCTAAAGAAATTAGCTTCTGCAATTCCCTCTAAGGTATAACCTGCTTTAGCTGTAAGGGTAATGGTTGCTGTGTAAATCTGACCCAGTCCAAATTTATTATCTACAACACTAGGACTCCACTCAACTGTTCCTGTATATTGGTCATTTGCCCCTACTGCAGTTACAGGTACTCCATCCTTGGCTGGTATGGTTATACCTGGGATGTTTTTGAGGGTTACAACCTTATCAGGAGCTGATTCTACTGTAACTGTACATGTAGCTGTCTTCCCACCATCAGTAGTTGTTACTGTAATAGTTGTACTTCCTGCTGCTACTGGTGTTACTACCCCGTTTGATACTGTGGCTACACCTTCATTTGATGATGACCAGCTTACATTTTTATTTGTTGCTTTTTCTGGGGTTACTGTTGCTGTTAAAGTTCCTGTTGCTCCGCCTGCTGTTAAGTTCATTGTGGTTTGGTCTAAGGTTACCCCGGTTACTGGTATTGTTGCAGCAGTCACAGTAACATCACATGTAGCTGTTTTATTTCCATCATCTGTTGTTACCGTAATTGTAGTTGTTCCTGCAGAGACTGGTGTTACTACCCCATTTGATACTGTGGCTACACCTTCATTTGATGATGACCAGCTTACATTTTTATTGGTTGCTTCCGCAGGGGCTACTGTTGCTGTTAAAGTTCCTGTAGCTCCGCCTACTGTTAAGTTCATTGTGGTTTGGTCTAAGGTTACCCCGGTTACTGGTATTGTTGCAGCAGTCACAGTAACATCACATGTAGCTGTTTTATTTCCATCATCTGTTGTTACCGTAATTGTAGTTGTTCCTGCAGAGACTGGTGTTACTACCCCATTTGATACTGTGGCTACACCTTCATTTGATGATGACCAGCTTACATTTTTATTGGTTGCTTCCGCAGGGGCTACTGTTGCTGTTAAAGTTCCTGTAGCTCCGCCTACTGTTAAGCTCATTGTAGTTTGGTCTAAGGTTACCCCGGTTACATCTACCGCTGTTTCAACTACAGTAAAGGTAGCTGTCGCTGTTGCTGTGTTGCCTGCGGCATCTGTTGCTGTATAGGTTACTACTGTTGTTCCTACTTTACTGGTATCAATAGCTGATGGATTGGCTGTTACTGCAACAGGTCCATCAACATTATCCATTGCGGTTACTCCAGCAAGAACATCTACAGTTGAATCTTTTAATACACTCTTATCTGATACTCCTGAAATTACTGGTGGGGTAGTGTCTACTACTGGAACTTCTTCAACAAGCTTAGCTATTGCTGCATTGACTGCTGCAAACTTAGCATCTACCTCCGCCTGTGTTCCTTCGGACATTGCTTTTGCTGTTGCTAAATCAGTTTGGAATTCTGTCCAGCTTGCTGCTGTATAATCTGCTTTCATTTTAGAGTCAGCTTCTGCAAGAGCAGCTGTTAAGGCTGTTTTATCTACCACTGGAGCTGCCTCTTTAATAGTTACATTAAAAGTAGCTGTCTTGCCTTCATAGGTAACAGTTACTACTTGGTCTACTTCCGCGTTGTTACTATTAAAGCCACTTATCATGCCTGATGTTATAGTAACGGTTTTACTGCTGTTATCACTGTAGGTTGCTGTTACCACTAAACCTGTTAGGTCTATTGGATCACCAATTTCATATATGGTTTTTGTTGGCGGTGTGGTGATACTAATAGCACTTACTTTTATATTCGGTGTAGTAGATGTGCCACCACTACTGCTACTACCATTTCCACCAGTGCTAGGGGTGATAATTCGTTTAGGTGCTGTTACAAAGGTGGATTCTCTAATCTTGCTTCCACTTGCTTTTTCAATTTCACCCTTGCCTTTTACATCAACCTTGGAATCCAGTATAATTTCTTTTACTTCAGTATCTTCAGTAAGCTCGATTTTGACATCTTTTAACCCACGGGTTACTTCTATTTTGTCAATGGTGGTTTTGCCTTGGCTTATAACTTTTATTCCGTCGGCTTTTATAGTAACTGTTTTTATTTCTCCATTTAGGATTACATCTTCACCATTGTCATTTTCACTTATTGTTATAGATATTCTTTGAACATTTGCAGTTAAGATGCGAGCTGCCCCTGTTATTGTTCTTTCAATTATAATTTCCCTATATTCTCCACCATTAATATGGATACTATCTATCCCTCCACCACGGATATAGGTTTTACCTTCTACCTTTATGTTGTTTAGTGTTACATCTCCATCCCCTACTTCTTTGGCAATGGTTAAATCACCTTTTATAACTAAGTTTTGTAGGATGGTATCCTTAGCCTTTATTACCACATCGCCTTTAACTATCTCGTCGCCAGTTTCTGGTCCATATTTACCCGACTTTTCTATTAAGCTATAATCTACTTTAGCTGCTAGGTTGGCTAAAATTATGCTTTTGGATAATACTGCTGTTGCTTCCGCCCTGCTAGTATTTGCACTAGGTTTAAAGGTATTATCTGGGTAACCAGTTATTAGCTGATTAGAGCTTGCTATGGCTACTGCCTTCTTGGCCCATTCTGATATATCCTGACTGTCAACAAAAGTTTTGCCTTTGCTATTATCAGTCAAGTGTGCTACTTTTACTATTATGACTGCCATTTGTTCTCTAGTTATAGGATCATCAGGGCCAAATTTAGTGTCACTATAACCGTTGACAATGCCATGAGCATTAGCTGTCAATATAGCATCTTTTGCCCAATGATTAGATATATCATCAAAGTCTTTACCCTTTGCCTTGGTTAGTTTGAAAGCTTTTACTATTAAACTAACAAACTCTGCCCGGCTTATATCTCCATCCGGCTTGAAAGAACCATCAGGATATCCTTTGACGATACCCTCATTTATCATTTCATTGATTTGACTTTCTGCCCAATGACCCTTTATATCACTGAAATTATCTGCTAATGCCGTCATAGGCAGCATGCCTAATAACATACACATTGCTAGTAATATGCTTAAAGACTTTGTTGCCCTATTCTTATTCATTGCGTTCGCCTCCTATTTGTTATATTTTCATAATAATTGTGTCTTACAATGCATCCAGTGCAGCAGAGATATATTCTCCTGTAACTGAGGAATAAAAGAACCCATCTATGAGACCCATCATCTTTGCATCCTTTACCTTTTCTGCTATATCTGGGTCTGCATTTTCATCACAAAGTAGAGCAATTTTGCACTTTGGCAGAGCCTTTCTAACCTTTCTTGCAGTTTCAATTCGCCTATTTAGTGTGAAATTTGGCAATCGGGAAATTTCCATTAGGACTACATCTGCATTTAAGGCCTCACAACTAAGATATGGTTCATCCTTCCTGCTATGGTCTAGGATTTTCTCTGGCATCAACTCCCCCCTTTCTATCAGGTATTTGACAATAGCTCCAGCCAGTAAATTGTTTTGCATACTTATGACAATGGTTCTCAAGTGATATCACCCCAGTTCTTTAAAAAATGAATAGATATAAATCTAGCATTATATCTATTTTATAGGTTTATTTTGGAAAGCACATCCTACAAATGTAGGGGGTAGGCATATTTATTTTCAAAAAAATTAACCCTATGATTTCCCATAGGGTTAAATAAGATCCCACCAAGTTGGTCGGGATGACATTTTAATAATTTTTGTTTACAAGGCCACTCTTATCTGCTGCTACTGCAAGGCTGGTTCTGTTTTGTAGTCCTGTCATTTCCAGCATTTGTTGAATATAGTCACGAACAGTGTTGGCAGATATGCCAAGTCGCTCTCCTATTTCCCCATTGGTGTCCCCGCTGGTAAGTTCTCTAAGGACTTCTAGTTGCCTTGGGGTAAATTCTGTATTCCAAGCATAGCCTATTTGTAGGCTTGGTGTAGAGTCAGGATAGATGGACTCCCCTTCCATTGTCCTATCCATCAGTTCTAAGATTTCTTTTTCATCAGAACTTTTATACCAGAAGCTATCCACCCCTCCAGCCTTGGCACGATTGATAAAATCACATTCAGGTTGACTGGTGATGATGATGATTTTAATATCAGATTTGATTTTCTTGATTTTTGCTGAAATTTCTAAACCACTTACTCCTAAAGCAGTACATACATCCATCAAAATCAAATCCACAGAATGCTTGAGGCAATAGGTTTCTGCAAATCCTGCACTGGCTATGGAACCTATCACCTTATATCTTCCGCTGTTTTCTATAAAGTTTTCTAACAGTTTTTGTGCCATAGGGTCATCTTCAACTATCAATACTCTAATCATAATTATCAACCTCCCTTCCCCGGGGGAATCTTATCCAAAGTTTAAAAATAGGCTCTATATCAATCCTCATTCTTCCTCCTCGTCCTTCAATCTTTTCTCTGAGGGCTGATAGGCCTCCACCCTCTATAATTTCTTCCTTAGGCAAGATACCATTATTAGTTAGTTCTATAGTGTATTCTTCTTCCACTTCTTTTATGGTTAAATTAAGCTCTGTAGCCCCAGCGTGACGGACAGCATTGTTGAGTGCTTCTATAGCAGCTTTTAAGATAATATCTTTGTTTTCACTTTCTTGAGGTAATCTTCCCTCTAACTTCAATTCTATACCTATATCAAGGGCAGCTTCTAGTAGTTCTTCAAAAGCATTTTTTTCTTTTAGTCCCCTTCCAGTTAAGAGGGTGGCGATGTTTTTCTTCCATAAGGCCAGTATTGATTGTCCTTCTTTATCTAGTTCCTTGTTTGCCAAAGCCCTCCTTGTTGCAAGAAGGATATAGCCTAGTTCATTATGTAGTTGGGTTTTTGTGGCTAGTCGTTCTTCTTTTGATTTGATATGGGCTAGATTTTCACTATATTGATGTAGACGGCTATTCATCTTCATAAATTCAAGGTTTTTCTTTTTTAATTGGGACCTTAGTCCAAATAGTTCTGTAATATTAGTAGCAGTTATTTGCAGCACAGCCTTATTATTCACTTTAATAGGATTGCGGGAAAAAAACCAAGTCTCCCCATTGTCAAGCTGCAAAATAGGGGTCTGCCGGTTTACCTCCAAGCTATCCTCAAATTTTCTTCTCTTTTCCATGACTTTTTCCCAGAAGAATTCTCCATCCTGTAGTTCCCTGCCAGTAATCTTATGGCATAGCTGGTTCATGGACCTATTGGAAAGAAGAACAATACCATTCTTTGTTGAAAAACATAGTCCCATTGGCAAATTATCTATACTTTCTTTAATAGATGCTCTTGTAATAGATTCTTTCAAAGATTTCTTTTCTTTATATAACAAGCTAATGGATCCAGTCAATATAAGGAAAAAGATAATAACATATATGCTAACTTCTAGGTTCTGAAACTTTTTTATCATGAGAAGTAGGGCATTACTATTAGCTACTAGTGAAAGATCCATAGTTAGTAAGTAAAGTATGACAAAGGTAAGCAAAGTAAATCCAAGGGCAATATGGCAGATCTCACACCTTTTGCTTTGGCTAAAAGCATAGACTAAAATATAGAAATTTACTAGTATTAGAAACAAAAACATTATTGGGATTATACCTAGCATACGCCCTCACCTGCCTTTGGGAGCTCTATAGCAATAGCTAGACTGCCATCCTCTTCCTCTATTTTTATGTAACCACCTTTTTTAGCAAGTTGTTCTATACTCTTAAGTTTTTTCTTGTTTAATTTTCCTAGGGCTTGCTCTTCCCTATCTGCATCTATTTGCAACTTCAGCTTCACAAGACCCTTTGATATATTTAGGTTAATAAATAGTGCTTCTAAAGAGGGTAATATGGTTTCTATTATATCCTCATATAAATCATATATGAGAACTGCATTTACTGCCTTAATACTACCCTTGCAGGTAGCTTTAAGGGAGGCGGTAATTTTTCCTTGGGATATTGCTTCCATCGATTCCCTTAGACAGTATTCAAGCTCTTTTGCAGAAAATATACTCTTGTCTTCTTTAAGAATAAGTAGATTGCTTTGGCGTTTAATATATGTTCCAATAATACAGATTTCTACTAGTCTTTCTTGTAATAAGCCTGTATCATCGACTTCTTTTGACAGAATATTATCCAATAATTGAAGCTGGGGTTCTATCTTTTTTATAATCTTATTATATAGCCTAATCTTTTCATCTATTTTTATTTTTCTTTCCCTTAATTCTAATTCAGCTTGAAGTAGATTGTTTTCCTCTGATAGTCTTTGATTTATTTCTTCCACTTCCTTGATTAGTCTATTGACTTCTGAAACATCTTCCAACCAAAGGATTTGCCCCCCGGAAATGGGAAAGGTGGATTTTCGCATATTATCATTTATTTCCACAGGCATTGAGCTAGTTTCATAAAATATTTGATGGTTCTTATTCATGATTTTTGCTTTTAAATCAGATGCATAAAATAATTCTTCATAATAAATATTAGAGCGTATTAGGCCACTCTGGATAAGGCTTTCATAGATGGCCATAGTAAATAAGCAGAATATAGCTGTCATATCTCCTGCAATTATTCTCAAAAGGGGTATCTTCATTATATATAAAACTCCATATATTAGTCCTCCAATATAGGGTATAAAAGGTAGACATAATATCTTCTTGCTATGGGGTACCTGACTTTTTGCTATAGTTATTATAAGGGAGACAAGTATAGGTAGAACCATCCATAGCCATACAGGCCAATATAGTATTCCGTACTGATAATCAGAACCTGTCCAAATTTGCCCCTGGGGAAATTTGAATACCAGCTGATGGAAGTCATTGGTAAGTACAGATATGATAAGAATAATAGTGGGTAAGTAGGTTAGCCTTGTCCATTTTGGGAGCCTATAATCCTCCAGCTTCCCAAGGGATAAGGCAATAAATATTGTCAAAAGAGGAATTAGCAGCATGGGAATATAGTAGCTATACCAAAGCCAACGTTCTATGGCATAATTATCCTCAATATATATATATTTTATTGTACGAACCATAAACCAAAATAGCATCAAGGCTACAATGGCTATGAGAAACCTGAGAACTTGTTTTTGGATAATCCTTCCCTTAATGGATATACCCCAGCTAATAAATAGACCAAAATAAATAAGAGAATATATTAAACCATTATTCAAATATATAAGTCTAGGGCTTTGAACTACTCCAGGCAATCTTAATACCATGGTGAAAATAATCAGAAGTGTAACAATTGTTGATTTATATATAGTTCTTTTATTTAGGTATCCCATGTTCTTCACCCCTACTCTTATCGAAAATCAAGTTATCTTTATCCCTCTTTCAGAGTATTTTTAAATCAATATATACCAAAATTATACTATATCTATCGTCATTCATCAATGTAAAAGAATATTGGCAAGCAGGGCAAGGTGGTACACACCTTGCGATTTTGCATAAAATTCCCTTACGGGATTTCTGCCAAATCTGCTTGTTGGGGAGTATCCCCAATCCCCATTGAACACACAATAAATTGTGTGGCTACGCTCCCTTTGGGAGCTTGAAACTCATAAAATCTTACCTCTGTTTCTGTGATTTTTCTTTCTCTTTTTCTACTGAATCTCCTCCTAAAAGACGGTCAACATTTGCCTTTGCAGTCAGAATATTTTTCATTTCTTTTTTTATAGAATGATACTTTGTATAAACTTTTCTTTTTTCAGAAATTAGTTCTGTATATTCCTTTTGTAAAGCCTTTACTGTAGGTATTTTCTTAGTATCTAATTCATCAAAAGCAGCCTTTGCAGCCTTGTGCAAAATTAAATCAGCAGTATGTTTTTCATAGTATTTCTTGGAATATCCTGATTTACGGTAAGCAGTATAAATATCACGGGTTTTTGAATAACTTATTATATGGGTTTTAAGATTACCTATCTCCTTCATACGATTTTCAATGTTTTTAATCTGGTCTGATATTTCATTAAAGTTATCTGTTGAAAGCTGTGCTTTTTTCTCTAAATCCTCATATACAAGAAGGTTGTTTTCTGTTAAAAAGTTAATAGTCTGTGCCATCTGTTTTAGATTGAAAATCTTTGCCCATCGTTGGTAGCCTTCACCCTTTTCTGCTTGTAATTTTGACTGTATATCTACCAAAAGATTGACTGGGGATTGTTGCTTGCTAGCTACTTGTTTTCTATTACTATAAGGCATTTTACCTTTAATTATTTCCTTAATTTCTTCCTCCAAATATCCTTCACCAAGAGAACGCAAACGGATAAATCTCTTTTGCTGTTTATTCTTAAAAGCAAGATGTTTCCCTTGTTTAATAGAGTAGCCTGCTTCTTCCATTTGAAATAGAAAATCATCAAAATTTGTAGGCTTTTTTGAGAGTATTTCATCTATCGTATTTCGTAGATCTTGTGAATGAGTAATAGGCTTTTTATCTCCAAGCCATTTACCATAATGGTTTTTCCCACGCTTTGGATTCTCAATAATAGATAGTCCATTTTCAAGGCAAAGTCGATCAGATATTTTCCCCACAGCTTTACCAGAGCCTAAAAAATCTCTGAATTTTCTTGTACAATCTAAAGAAGTAGAATTATATATTATATGATTATGAATATGGGACTTATCTATATGGGTGGCTACAAAAAAAGCATGATTCCCTTTGGTAAATTTTAAGGCTAGTTCATAGCCAATTTTATTAGCAAGTTCTGGTGATATTTCTCCCGGCTTAAATGATTGCCGTATCTGATATAGTATCACATCATTTACTTGCTCTCTGCCCGTAATATTGGCATATATTTTCTTAGATAGTATAAATTCTCCTTTTACTGTTTTTGGATCACATTCATAGGAAGAAACATATTTACCCTCATTAGTTTTATCGGGATTTAATGCATAATCTATACGGTCAGAAATACAATCAGCTACGGATTTTCCCTTGTTTTTGTGCATGGAAATTAAGCGGGTTGTTGCCATTAGTATAACCTCCTTAATAGCATTAAAAAAGAGCCACCCTATGGCAACTCTCATTAATAAACAGTATGAATTTATTTATCTACTTATCTTTTTTCTCTAATTCTTTAATACTTTCTTCCATCAATTTATCAAAATCACTTTTATATAATGTATCTTGAATGACACGATATTTTTCAAACTCACTTTCTGCAAATGTTTTTGCAATCTTTGCAGTTACCTTACCCTTACCCGATAAAATTTCAGCATCGTTAAATTTCAAAAATGCATCTAATTTTTCTGCCCAATCAGCGCCATAGTCATGGGGATATGCCTTCTTGCTTGTCTTGTTGCATAGTCAAGATACATTGTCACAATTTCATTTAGTTCCTCTGCCTCATTTTTTGCTAAATAATTCTTAGCAATGGATACATCCGTTTTTACAATCTTGCCATCTGGTGCATTTCTCCAGCTAGTTAAACCCATGTGATCTTTTTTATGATTTGCCCTTGTGGTGATTACTTCTGCTGCTGTATTGCCGTGAATTGCATAGTGCATTTTATTTTGAACAGTAGCAAAGAAGTCCTTGGTAACTTTACTGTCTTTAGAATAATCAACTGCTGTAGCATATATATCAGTGATCTTCTGGTAAAACCGTCTTTCACTAGCCCTTATTTCCTGAATTTCAGAAATCAAATGCTCAAAATAATCTTCATCAAAAATTTGTCCATTAATTAATCTATTCTTATCTAAAACATATCCCTGCTTTGTAAAAGTATCTAATACCTTAGTTGCCCACTGCCTAAACTGTAATGCTCTTTCTGAATTTGTACGGTAACCAACGGCAATTATGGCTGATAATGAATAGAATTTATATTGATAGGTTTTACCATTATCCGCAACTTGTGCAAAATTTGCACAAGTTGAATTTTCGTCTAGTTCACCTGCTTCAAATATATTTTTCAAATGCTTTGTCACTACACTTCTATCCACATCAAATAGCATAGATATGGCTTTTTGAGTTAGCCACACATCACCATCTTGTACACGGACCTCTATAGAATCACTACCTGCATCTTTAGTAAAGACCATAAAGTCTACTGTACTATTGCGTATTTGTATATTCTTACCTTCCATATTTATATTCCTTTCTAATCACGATATTTTATACCAATCATATGTATAATGAATTCTTATATCATCTTTCTTAATTTCCTATTTACCTATTATATTAAATTATAATCCTTTGCCCTTCAAATATCAAACACAGAAAAAATAGCAGGCCTACCATCAAAAAGCAAGGGTCGAGATGAACGGCCACGCCGCCCTTGCTTTTCGCTGGCACTCCTGCTGTGTGTCAATTAAGGGTGAAAGCCTAAAAATGAACTTTCTGCCCAATATCGTATCCAAAGGCAAGTCTCCATGCCTGTGATACCTTGGTAAAAAATAGGGCTAAAAATAGGTAAGGGATATTTAAAATTAATATTCTTTTTAGTCTTGTATTCATAGGCTTTGCTCCCTATCTTTACTTTTCACCCTATCTGTAACTGTGTTTTTCACAAGCTGGGTAAACTTTTTAAGCTGTGAAAGTACGGAAGGCCTTTCTGCTCTTTTTACCATTTTAGCTGTAAAATCCGTAAATGCAGCAGTAATGGCATCTGCATCCCTGCCCTTGAAAAAGACCAGGTATTTAGATGGTTTTACGCTTCTATCTTTTTTAACAGCAAAATCAACACCGTATTTTCTTGCTGATCTTTCAAAGCTTTTAATATTTTTATCTGTAATTTCAATATTGGTCATTCCTGCATTTTGTTTGGCAAGGTCTTTAAGACTTTGCTTGCCTTGAGGAATTTCAGGGTATTTTTTCTTATCCTTACGCCATGCTAGATATTTTAAAATAGCCGCCTTTAAACTTCTTGCTGTAAGCTTTGTACCGCTTATTACTAGTGCTACTGTTCTGTTTTCTACTTCTTCCTGCATAGGTCTTCCTCCCTTCTGTTTTTGACATAGAAAAAGGCATTTTGTAATCCTCTTGTATCAGGTACAAAATGCCTTTAGGGGTTTCTATTTAAATCATGATTTACCAATGCCGAGTAATAACTATCTATGGTGGATGGTGCATTAAATAAGGTAGTCAGTAAATACCGCCTGATGTTACGGATATAGGTGGTGGTCTTATCAAGACATTCAAAGACATAGTCAATATGCAAACAATTTATCCTCAGTAGTTTTTCTTTTACAAGTTGTGCAGGGTAATCATCTCCTGCAACATTGATGGTGTCCTTGGTAGAACATAAAGTTTCCACCATTAGGTCTACGATTTCATCTAAACGCTCACGATTATGATTATCTTTAATATACCTATATTCAATATTTTCTAAAACCATTTCTTTTATTTCTGCTGGGCTATCACATCCAATCTCATCATATCTAATCTTTTTTTCTTGTGGCTCTTTATTTGATTGATACAGATTTGATGGATAAGGATTTGATACCTCCATATTTAATAAATCAGTATTTAATATATTAGTACTTAATTGGTGGGGGTTTCCCAAGATAGGCTCAGCCTGCTTAGGTTTTCCCAAGATTGGATTTTCCAATATAGGTTTCTCCTGTGCTTGGTTGTCCAAGATAGGATTATCCAGTATTGGATTTTCCCCTTTAGGTGGTGTATCAGTCATATCAAGGGTTTGAGGCTGTTCAAAAATAGTATATTCTGTAGTAGTCAGTTGCCCTTTTTCATTCCTTAACCGCCTACGAATTACATAGCCATTTACTTCTAGTTCCTTTACACCACTGTTAATACTATCTATGCCATCCTTACATATACAGGCAAGTCCCTTAGTCGTATAATCCCAGTTGTCTGGTAAAGAAAGCATAAGAGATAATAAGCCTTTTGCTTTTAAGGAAAGGTCTGTATTTCTTAAATGGTGGTTTGACATCACTGTATAATCCCGTGTTTTTTCTACTCTAAAAACTGCCATAAATATCACCTCTTTTCCTGCTTAAATATAGCGTTTGTCATAACTTGCAACGCTTGAAATCACTGTGTTCTATACAGTGATTTTTTCTTATCACTCAAAAATATTTCTATTTTCAAAAAGGGTTTTCGCCTCTTTATGTCAAATAATATAAGTACCACCAAATATTATATTAAGGAGGCGAAGCCCTTGTTTGAACGTCAATTAATCTTTAATAACATTGATTTATTTACATCTAATAGCAAAACAAAATTTTATGAAAAAATCTTCGATATCATTGATTTGTCTAGTTTCCCAAAATATCATTCGTCTAAAGTTGGACCTACTGGTTATTGTCTTCATGCTCTTTTAAGATCCTTTATCGTTATGAAAACTGAAA
>NZ_FNQE01000046.1 GCF_900107485.1 Proteiniborus ethanoligenes | reverse complement strand
TCACACCAATCGCAATGGAAGCAGGACTTAAATTTGCTATTCGTGAAGGTGGAAGAACAGTAGGAGCTGGAGTTGTAGCTCAAATTACAGAGTAAGTTTGAGAGACTAGGTCTATTGACCTAGTCTTTTTAAGGAAAAGAACAGTTTTATTATTTAGCAGCATTAACTAATAAAGTATTGATTAAAATATTGTGGAAATAATAAACTAATAAAAGCTTGTGTTTTAGTATGCCTATATTTGTAATTTTTTATTGACAGAAAATTTAATTTGTGATAGTTTATATAAAGTAATAAAGCTATTATTGGGTAATTGTGCCCGAAAGTAATTTTATGTTTATATATATCTGATTGGCTAAGGTGTAGGAGGTGTGTTAAATGAGAGTAAAAGTAGTGATGGCATGTACAGAATGTAAACAAAGAAACTATAATACTATGAAGAATAAAAAAAATAATACTGAAAGAATTGAGTTGAAAAAATATTGTAAGTTCTGTCATACTCATACACTTCACAGGGAAACTAAATAGTTTTCTAACAAAACATTAATGAAGGATGTGAAATAGATGGCGGCTCAAACGGGTGCTGAAAAGGGAACAAAAAAAATAGGCAACTATTTCAAAGGAGTAAGAGCTGAACTAAGAAAAGTTAGTTGGCCTAGTAAAAAGGAGCTAATTAACTATACTATAGTAGTGTTAGTAATATGTACAATTATTTCTTTAGCAGTATGGCTAATTGACTCAGGCTTACACCAAATATTGAAATTGATAATTAGATAAAAATTTGAAGGAGGGAAGGACCTGGTTTGGGTCCCCGTAAGCTATGACAGATAAGTCTGATAAAGGTAAATGGTATGTAGCACATACCTACTCTGGTCATGAAAACAAGGTTAAAGCTAACATTGAAAAGTTAGTTGAAAACAGGGGAATGCAGGATGTAATTTTTGAAGTAAGAGTTCCAATAGAAGAATATATTGAGACTAAAAATGGCAAGAAAAAAGTAAAAGAAAGAAAAATGTTCCCAGGATATGTTATGGTAAAGATGATAATGACTGATGAATCTTGGTATCTAGTAAGAAATACAAGGGGAGTTACTGGTTTTGTAGGACCAGGATCTAAGCCTGTACCACTTACTAGCGAAGAGGTAAAATCATTAGGAGTACAAGAAGTCTTACCACAAATAGATATAGCTATAGGAGATGTTATAAAAATAAAAACAGGTTATCTCGAGAACTTTATTGGTACAGTTGAGAGTGTTAATGCAGAAAAGAGAAAACTCAAGGCCTTTGTATCAATGTTTGGTAGAGAAACACTTGTAGAGCTAGACCATGACCAGATTGAAAAAATATAGCATTGGCAGTAAAACTAATACAATATTAGAATATAAGTAGTATTATTATTTTAAAAAATACAAGACACAAATGGAATAGCTCTTGAGCTTTTCCCACATATGTAAGGAGGTGTAAATATGGCAAAAAAGGTTATAGCTATGGTTAAGTTACAAATTCCAGCTGGAAAAGCTACACCAGCACCACCAGTAGGTACAGCTTTAGGGCCACATGGTGTAAATATCATGCAGTTTACAAAGGAGTTTAATGCAAAAACTGCTGATCAGGTAGGTATGATAATTCCAGTTGTTTTAACAGTATACCAAGATAGATCTTTCTCATTTATAACAAAGACTCCTCCGGTAGCAGTATTGATTAAAAAGGAAGCAGGCATAGAATCAGGCTCCGGAGTACCAAACAAAACAAAAGTTGCTAAGATATCACAAGAAAAGGTAAGAAAGATAGCAGAGCTTAAAATGCCAGACTTAAATGCAGGTAGCATAGAAGCTGCGATGAGTATGGTTGCAGGAACTGCAAGAAGCATGGGAGTTGTAGTAGAAGAATAATTTTTATTAAAGTGGGAGGTAAAACCACCGCTAATACCACGAGGAGGTTATAACAATGGCAAAAAGAGGTAAAAACTATCAGGATAGTGCAAAGCTAATAAATAGAGAAAGCCTTTACGAAGTAGATGAAGCTATTGAATTAGTTCAAAAAACAGCAAAAGCTAAATTTGATGAAACAGTAGAGCTTCATATTAAATTGGGTGTTGACTCAAGACACGCTGATCAACAAGTTAGAGGTGCTGTAGTATTACCACATGGTACTGGTAGAACAAGAAGAGTTTTAGTATTTGCAAAAGGAGATAAAGCAAAAGAAGCAGAAAATGCAGGTGCTGATTATGTAGGAGCAGAAGAGCTAGTTACTAAAATTCAAAGTGAAAACTGGTTTGAATTCGATGTAGTTGTTGCAACGCCAGATATGATGGGTGTAGTTGGTAGACTAGGTAGAGTATTAGGTCCAAAAGGTTTAATGCCAAACCCAAAATCAGGAACAGTTACTTTTGAGGTTGAAAAAGCAGTTAAAGAGATTAAAGCAGGTAAAGTAGAATATAGAGTTGACAAAACTAATATAGTTCACGTTCCAATAGGAAAAATTTCATTTGGAAATGAAAAATTGAAAGATAATTTTAATGCTCTAATGGATGCAGTTATTAAGGCAAAACCAGCAGCAGCAAAAGGAAGATATTTGAGAAGCGTTACTATTACAAGCACAATGGGTCCAGGAATCAAAATGAACCCAGCAAAAATAATGGAATAAAACTGTTGACATTATTTTAATATACTGATAATATATCAATGTTACATTTAAATAAATGTTCCGTAGACAGTAGGTACCTAATAATAGGTTTAAAATTCGCCTGCCGAGGACAGACTTATGAATACTTATGAAATCAAAAGTCTCCTTGTGTCTACAGGAGACTTTATTATATTATTAGGTCAAATTAGAATTATAGTTTCGGCAATAAGGAGGTGGAACCTGAATGAGCTCAGTATTAGAACAAAAACAACAAATAGTAGAAGAAATTAGAGAAAAAATCAATAATTCTCAAGCAGTAGTACTTGTAGACTATAGGGGCTTAAACGTAGCAGAAGTTACAGAACTTAGAAAGAAGTACAAAGAAGCAGGAGTGGACTATAAGGTTTACAAAAACTCACTAATGAGATTTGCATTTAAAGATGCTGGACTAGAAGGATTCAATGAATTCCTTACAGGACCAAATGCTATAGCATTTAGTTTTGAAGATCCAGTAGCACCAGCTAAGATTAGTGACGAGTTTGCAAAAAATCATAAAAACTTAGAAATAAAGGCTGGTATAGTTGATGGGAAAATCATAGACTCTGATCAAATCAAGGCGCTAGCAGAACTACCATCAAGAGAAGTACTAGTTGCACAGGTTCTTGGAGGCTTAAACGCACCAATTACAGGATTTGTCAACGTTCTTCAAGGAAATATCAGAAACCTTGTATATGCATTAAATGCAATAAGGGAAAAACAAGAAGCTTAATAGCTTAAATCTTTAAACAAATTAAAAACAATATTTTAGAGAATATATGGAGGGATTTTATAATGGCAAGTGAAAAAGTATTACAATTAATTGAAGAAGTTAAAGGACTTACAGTATTAGAATTATCAGAATTAGTTAAAGCTTTAGAAGAAGAATTTGGTGTAAGCGCAGCAGCTCCAGTAGCTATGGCAGCTATGCCAGCAGCAGGTGCAGCTCCAGCAGCAGCAGCTGAAGAAAAAACTGAATTTGATGTAATCCTAGCAAGCGCTGGTGCAGAAAAAATTAAAGTTATAAAAGTTGTTAGAGAGTTAACTGGTTTAGGATTAAAAGAAGCAAAAGATTTAGTTGACAATGCTCCAAAGGCGTTAAAAGAAGGTGCTTCAAAAGATGAAGCAGAGCAAATGAAAGCTAAACTTGCAGAAGTTGGCGCAACTGTAGAATTAAAATAATAACTATAATATGATAGAAAAAGGTTTCATTTAAAAATGAAACCTTTTTTTATGGTATAATATTGTTTCTAATGCATTAATAAGTCCAGAAAATGTGTGCTTGACAACTTTATTTTTGTGTGATAATATTATAAAATGCATAATAGGCGAATTTTGGCATAAATTTTGAATATTTGATAAAGTTTGTGGCAATATTATATAATAGGCGTATTTTAATTCTATAAATTACCAAAGGAGTAGTACCCAATGAACTTAAGCGTAGCGAAGGTGAATTGCAGGTACTACCCTTGTCAGGGTTGGCGAGATCCATAACGACTGGAGGGAGTTAGGGATCCGCAACCTACGGCTTTGTTTTTGGTAATTTGTTTTTGACTACTTAAGTTTTATTAAGGGGTGGTAATAATGGTACATCCTGTTTCGTATGGAAAACGGGTTCGTATGAGTTATTCTAGGATTAATGAGGTTTTAGAGCTGCCGGATTTAATCGAGGTACAAAAAAGGTCCTATGATTGGTTTATCCATGAGGGGCTAAAAGAAGTATTTGAGGACATTTCCCCAATACAAGACTATACTGGAAACTTAATTCTAGAGTTTGTGGATTATAGTCTTGGAGACGAATCAAAGTACGAAGAAGAAGAATCAAAAGAAAGAGATGTAAACTTTGCAGCACCGTTAAAGGTAAAGGTTAGACTTATAAACAAAGAAACTGGAGAAGTTAAAGAACAAGAAGTGTTCATGGGCGACTTCCCACTAATGACCGAAAAAGGAACCTTTATTATTAATGGAGCAGAGAGAGTAATAGTAAGCCAGCTAGTTAGATCACCAGGGGTATACTATGCAGAAGATATAGACAAAACAGGTAAAAGACTATATTCTTCTACTGTAATACCTAATAGAGGCGCTTGGCTAGAATATGAAAGTGATTCAAATGACATCGTTTATGTTAGAGTAGATAGAACAAGGAAACTTCCTATTACTATTTTACTTAGAGCATTAGGATATAGCTCCAATGAGGAAATCATACAGCTCGTAGGAGAAAGCGAGCAAGTACTTAAGACTCTTGAAAAAGATGGAACTAAGACACAAGAAGAGGCTTTGTTAGAAATATACAAAAGACTTAGACCGGGTGAGCCTCCTACTGTAGACAGTGCTAGATCTCTTATAAACACCTTATTTTTTGATCCTAAAAGATATGATCTTGCTAAAGTAGGTAGATATAAGTTCAATAAAAAACTATCTCTTTACAATAGAATTGCAAATAGGAAAGCAGCAAATACGATAATAGATCAAAATACAGGTGAAATATTGATTGAAAAAGACGAGAAAATATCCAGGAAAAAAGCTATTGAGATAGAGAATGCAGGTATAAATGTTGTTGATGTACTAGTTGATGACAACAAGATAGTCAGAGTTGTGGGAAATCATTTTGTAGACATTAAAGCGTTTAATCTGCCTTTTTCTATTGACGATCTTGGTCTCAAGGAGAAGATATATTATCCTGTAATGAAGGAATTAATAGATAAGTTCGGCAAAACTGACGAACTAAAAGAGGCTATTAAAGAGAGAGTCAGAGAGCTTTCACCAAAGCATATAATCAACTCAGATATAGTTGCATCAGTAAACTATGAATTCAATTTATTTTTTGACATCGGAAACATTGATGATATAGATCATCTAGGTAATAGAAGACTACGTTCTGTTGGTGAACTTTTACAAAATCAGTTCAGAATAGGATTATCTAGGATGGAAAGAGTAGTCAGAGAGAGAATGACCATTCAAGACATGGATGTAGTTACACCTCAAGCTCTGATTAACATTAGACCTGTTGCAGCGGCTATAAAAGAATTTTTTGGCAGCAGCCAGCTGTCTCAATTTATGGATCAGACCAATCCACTAGCAGAGCTTACTCATAAGAGAAGAATGTCTGCATTAGGACCAGGAGGTCTTAGTAGAGATAGAGCTGGATTTGAAGTAAGGGACGTTCATCATTCACACTATGGAAGAATGTGTCCTATAGAGACACCAGAAGGACCAAACATTGGTCTTATTACATCACTTACTACTTATGCTAGAATAAACGATTATGGTTTTATTGAGGCGCCATACAGAAGAGTTGACAAGGATAATGGCCTAGTTACTCATGAAATTGATTATTTAACAGCTGATGTTGAAGATGAGTTTATTATAGCACAGTCTAATGAGCCGTTAGATGCAGAGGGTAAATTTGTTAATAAAAGAGCATTATCCAGAGCTAAATACGGAAGTATTGAAGTAGTTCCAGTTGATGAAGTAGATTATATGGATGTATCTCCTAAGCAAATAGTTTCAGTAGGTACTGCCATGATACCTTTCCTAGAGAATGACGATGCCAACAGAGCCCTAATGGGTGCTAACATGCAACGTCAAGCTGTGCCATTGCTTAAAACACAAGCACCAATAATTGGAACTGGTATGGAATATAGAGCAGCAAAGGATTCAGGAGTAGTAATAATTGCACGAAATAGTGGAGTTGTTATTCGTGTATCTTCTGATGAAATATTAGTTAGAAGAGATGACGACGGACAAATTGACAAATATAGTCTACTGAAATTTAAGCGTTCTAATCAAGGAACCTGTATAAACCAAAGACCTATTGTTAGAAAAAACGAGAGAATTGAAAAAGGTCAGGTTATTGCTGATGGACCATCTACAGATCAAGGAGAAATAGCATTAGGTAAGAACCTACTCATTGCATTTATGACATGGGAAGGCTATAACTATGAAGATGCTATATTAATAAACGAAAAGGTTGTAAGAGAAGATATACTCACTTCTGTTCATATTGAAGAATATGAATCAGAGGCCAGAGATACAAAACTTGGACCTGAAGAAATAACTAGAGATATACCAAATGTAGGAGAAGACTCATTAAAAGACTTAGATGAAAGAGGAATAATAAGAATAGGTGCAGAGGTTGAAGCAAATGATATACTAGTTGGTAAAGTTACTCCAAAGGGCGAGACAGAGCTTACAGCAGAGGAAAGATTATTAAGGGCTATTTTTGGTGAAAAAGCTAGAGAAGTTAGAGATACTTCCCTTAGAGTTCCTCATGGAGAATCAGGAATAATTGTAGATGTTAAAGTATTTACTAGAGAAAATGGAGATGAACTTTCTCCTGGAGTAAACCAACTCGTCAGAGTTTATATTGCTACAAAACGTAAAATTAATGTTGGAGACAAAATGTGTGGTAGACACGGGAACAAAGGTGTTGTTTCAAGAATCCTTCCTGAGGAGGATATGCCTTATTTACCAGATGGAACACCGCTTGAAATAGTCCTTAACCCGCTTGGAGTACCATCACGTATGAATATTGGTCAGGTCCTAGAAGTACACTTAGGATTAGCTGCTAAGAAGCTAGGATGGATGGTTGCTACGCCTGTATTTGATGGTGCTAACGAAAATGATATATGGGATGCATTAAGAAATGCAGGAGAACCAGAAAGTGGTAAAATATTATTACGAGATGGTAGAACAGGAGAATATTTTGATAATCCTGTTACAGTAGGATACATGTACATGCTAAAACTTCATCACTTAGTAGATGATAAGATACATGCCAGATCTACAGGGCCTTATTCATTAGTTACTCAACAGCCTCTAGGTGGTAAGGCACAGTTTGGAGGACAGAGATTTGGTGAGATGGAGGTATGGGCATTAGAGGCTTATGGTGCTTCACATACATTACAAGAGATATTAACAGTTAAATCTGATGACGTGGTAGGACGTGTTAAAACATATGAGGCAATAGTAAAAGGTGAAAATATACCTGAGCCAGGAATACCAGAATCCTTCAAGGTTCTTATAAAAGAATTACAGAGTTTAGCCTTAGACGTTAAAGTATTGACTGAAAATCAAGAAATAGAAATCAAAGAGTCAGTAGATGACGAAATAGGTGAACTTAACATAGGCTTTGATACAGAAGACAAAGATAGTGAATTCGAAAGTGAATACTATAATGATTATAACGAAAACAATATTGAGGAAATAGACGAAGATATTGATATTGAAGATGCTGATGATAAGTTTATTTTTGATGAAGATGATAACTTGTTTGATGATGGTTTTGATGAATAATTGTATAAACCTGAAACTAATTTTATGAAGGGAGAGAAAGCCCCTTGTTCGAGCTTGATAATTTTGATTCAATCAGGATTGGTTTAGCATCACCTGAAAAAATAAGACAATGGTCTAAGGGAGAAGTAAAAAAACCTGAAACAATAAACTACAGAACTCTAAAGCCAGAAAAAGAAGGCTTGTTCTGTGAAAAAATCTTTGGACCTACAAAAGATTGGGAATGTCATTGTGGAAAGTATAAAAGAGTAAGATACAAAGGTGTAGTATGTGACAGATGTGGAGTTGAAGTCACAAAAGCAAAAGTGAGAAGAGAGAGAATGGGGCACATAGAGCTTGCTGCTCCAGTTTCTCACATTTGGTATTTCAAAGGAATACCAAGCAGAATGGGACTTATATTAGATATGTCTCCGAGAGCATTAGAAAAAATACTTTATTTTGCATCCTATGTTGTAATAGATCAAGGAGATACCGGATTATCAGAGAAACAGCTTTTAAATGAAAAAGAATACAGAGATGCAATAGATAAATATGGAAGAAGATTTAGAGCAGGAATGGGAGCTGAAGCCATAAAAGAGCTTCTTGCAAAAATAGAACTAGAAAAAGAAGCTAAGGAGCTTAGAGCGCAGCTAAAGGAAAGCTCAGGACAGAAAAAAATTAGAATTATAAGAAGACTAGAGGTAGTTGAAGCCTTTAGACAATCAGGCAATAAACCTGAATGGATGATACTAGACGTAGTACCTGTTATTCCGCCAGATTTAAGACCAATGGTACAGCTAGATGGTGGAAGATTTGCAACATCTGATTTAAATGATCTTTACAGAAGAGTTATCAATAGAAATAATAGATTAAAAAGATTATTAGACTTAGGTGCACCAGATATAATAGTCAGAAACGAAAAAAGAATGCTTCAAGAGGCTGTAGATGCCTTAATAGATAATGGTAGAAGAGGAAGGCCTGTAACTGGACCTGGAAACAGACCATTAAAATCATTATCTGATATGCTAAAAGGTAAGCAAGGTAGATTTAGACAAAACCTTTTAGGTAAAAGAGTTGACTACTCAGGACGTTCAGTTATAGTTGTTGGTCCAGAATTAAAATTCTATCAATGTGGACTTCCTAAGAAGATGGCATTAGAGCTATTCAAGCCATTTGTTATGAAAAAACTAGTAAATGAAGGCCATGCACATAATATTAAAAGCGCAAAGAGAATGGTAGAGAAGGTTAAACCGGTTGTTTGGGATGTACTAGAATCAGTTATTAAAGAGCATCCAGTTTTATTAAACCGTGCTCCTACTCTACACAGGCTTGGTATTCAAGCATTTGAGCCTATATTAGTAGAAGGAAAGGCTATTAAGCTTCATCCTCTTGTATGTACTGCCTACAACGCAGACTTTGATGGTGACCAGATGGCTGTACACGTACCTCTTTCTACTGAAGCACAGGCAGAAGCTAGATTCTTAATGCTGTCAATAAACAACATTCTAGCTCCAAAGGATGGAAAACCTATCACAACTCCTACACAGGATATGGTATTAGGAAGCTATTATTTGACAGTAGAAAAACCGGGCGAATCTGGTGAAGGAATGATATTTAAAGACTACGATGAGATGCTTCTAGCATATTATGATGGAGTGGTAGGCTTACATGCTAAGGTTAAGGTAAGAGTAAAGATTGATGAAAATGATAGAGGAAAGCTAGTAGAGAGCACTGTAGGTAGATTTATATTCAACAAAAATATTCCTCAAGACTTAGGAATGGTAAATAGAGAAAAAGATAAGTATTCCTTAGAAGTAGATGATCTTGTAGATAAAAAAATGCTTGGTAAGATTATCGAAAAATGCTATAGAAAACATGGTAACACAATTACCTCGGTAGTCTTGGACAATATAAAAGAAACAGGATTCCATTTTTCTACAATAGGAGCTATTACAGTAAGTATTGATGATATAGTAGTTCCAAAGGAAAAGGAAATATTAATATCAGAAGCAGAAGAAAAGGTTGATAAATACGAAAAATCTTATAGAAGAGGGCTTATATCTGATGATGAAAGATATGAGAGAGTTATAGAAGTCTGGAATAAAACTACAGAGCAAGTAACTGAAGCTCTTATGAACAATCTTGACCCTCTAAACAATATATTTATAATGGCTCAATCGGGAGCAAGGGGAAGTAAAAATCAGATAAGACAGCTAGCGGGTATGAGGGGTCTTATGGCAAATGCTTCAGGTAAAACTGTTGAGCAGCCTATTAGGGCTAACTTTAGGGAAGGTCTTACGGTTCTTGAGTTCTTTACCTCTACCCATGGTTCTAGAAAGGGTCTTGCTGACACTGCTCTTAGAACAGCTGACTCAGGATATCTTACAAGAAGACTTGTGGATGTAAGTCAAGACGTAATTGTTAGAGAAGATGATTGTGGTACAGATCAATATATTGCATTCAAGGCATTTAAAGATGGTAAAGAAGTCATAGAAGAGCTTTGGGATAGAATTGAAGGAAGATATGCATACGAAGATGTATTACATCCAAAAACTGGTGAAATTATAGTAAAAGCAGGAGATTTAATTACAGAGGATAAAGCAGATAAAATAATTGAAGCAGGAATTGAAGAAGTTAAGGCAAGAACAGTGTTAGGATGTAAGACTAGACATGGAGTATGTGCAAAATGCTATGGAAGAAACTTGGCTACAGGAAATGTTGTTAATACTGGAGAAGCAGTTGGTATAATAGCTGCTCAATCTATAGGAGAGCCTGGTACTCAGCTTACAATGCGTACCTTCCATACTGGAGGAGTAGCAGGAGCAGATATTACCCAAGGTCTTCCGAGGGTAGAAGAGCTTTTTGAAGCTAGAAAACCAAAGGGTCTTGCTATTATTACAGAGATCTCAGGTACAGTTTCAATAAGTGAATCAAAAAGAAGAAAAGAAGCAATAGTAACAGCAGAAGACGGAGAAGCTAAAGCATATACTATTCCTTATGGCTCTAGATTAAAAGTAAAAGCAGGAGATTTTATAGAGGCAGGAGATGAGATAACTGAAGGTTCAGTTAATCCTCATGATATATTAAAGATAAAAGGAATTGCTGGAGTTCAAGCATATCTTGTAAGAGAAGTGCAAAGAGTTTATAGAATGCAAGGTGTTGATATAAACGATAAGCACATTGAGGTTATAGTTAGGCAGATGCTAAACAAGGTTAAGATTGAAGAACCAGGAGATACAGATTTTCTTCCAGGAGGCTTAGTAAATATTTTCGATTTTAGCGATGCTAATAGAAAAGTAGAAGAGTCTGGAGGAACACCAGCTATAGGTAGAAGAGTATTGTTAGGAATTACAAAGGCTTCATTAGCTACTGAATCTTTCTTGTCGGCAGCATCCTTCCAAGAGACTACAAGAGTACTTACAGAAGCAGCAATAAAAGGAAAAGAAGATGGGCTGATAGGTTTAAAAGAGAATGTGCTAATAGGTAAGCTTATACCGGCGGGTACAGGAATGAAAAAATACAAAGAAATAGCATTAAATTATATGGAAAAAAAAGCAGATGAAGAAATAGTTGAAGAATAATATAAATGTTGACATGAAATATAACAGGTGGTAAAATATATAAGTGTGTAAAATTTCAGGTTGACTCTTTTGAATCAAGGAAGATTATGTGGCCATGGTCACATAATCTTCTAGATGTGTAATGGAGGAGGAGACTAAAATGCTAACTAATCTTAAAGAAAAGAAAAAGGTTGTTGGTGTTAAACAGGCCAAAAGAGCAATAACTAATGATGAAGTTAACATGGTGTTTATTGCAAAAGATGCAGAGCCTAAGGTAGTAAAAGACATAATTCAGCTATGCAATGAAAAGACAATAGAAATTATATATGTTGAGAGCATGAAAGAATTAGGAAAGGCCTGTAGTATTGACGTAAATGCGGCAGTAGCTGCAACCCTTAAATAGTCTAAATTTGGAAGGAGGTGCTTTGATGCCAACAATTAGCCAATTAATAAGAAAAGGCAGAGAAGATGTTATATACAAATCAAAATCTGCTCACTTAGGAGTAAGCTACAACTCACTTAAAAAGAGAACAACAAAATTAAATTCACCACAAAAAAGAGGAGTGTGTGTAGCAGTTAGAACTGTAACACCTAAGAAACCTAACTCAGCTTTAAGAAAGATTGCCAGAGTTAGACTTACAAATGGTCTAGAAGTTAACGCTTATATCCCAGGAATAGGCCATAACTTGCAAGAGCATAGTGTTGTGCTTATAAGAGGTGGAAGGGTAAAAGACTTACCGGGTGTTAGATACCACATCGTTAGAGGAACACTAGATGCAGCAGGTGTAGACAAGAGAATGCAAGCTAGATCAAAATATGGTGCAAAGAAACCTAAGAAAAAATAGTTTTAACGGGTACTAATAATGCGGGGTTTTAGCGTCATAGGCTAAAGGCTGTTTATATATATGCATTTAGTGCGCTAAGACGACAGTAGGATTTGTCGAGTACCTATGATTTAATATGAATTGTTAAGGAGGGAAGTATAGTGCCAAGAAAAGGACATGTTCCAAAAAGACCAGTTAGTCCAGATCCAATCTACAATGATAAAATAGTTACAAAGCTAATAAATCAAATAATGCTTGATGGTAAAAAAGGCGTTGCACAAAAAATAGTATACGATGCTTTTGATACCATAGGACAAAAAACAGGAGAAGAACCATTAGAGGTTTTCTATAAAGGTTTCAACAACATAATGCCTGTACTAGAAGTAAAGGCAAGACGTGTTGGTGGAGCAACATACCAAGTTCCTGTTGAAGTTAGACCAGAAAGAAGACAGACTTTAGGGCTAAGATGGTTAGTATCTTACTCAAGAAAAAGAGGAGAAAAAACCATGAGTGAAAGGCTAGCTAAAGAAATCATGGATGCAGCTAACAACACAGGTGCTAGTGTTAAAAAGAGAGAAGACACTCATAAAATGGCTGAAGCTAATAAAGCTTTTGCACATTACAGATGGTAATAAAGATTATAAAATTATGATTAAGTTAATATATAATTGGAAACAAATAAAATGTGTAATGATTTACAGAAAGGAGGAATACTGTGCCTAGAGAATTTTCTTTAGAAAAAACTCGAAATATTGGAATAATGGCTCATATAGATGCAGGTAAAACAACTACTACTGAAAGAATACTATTCTATACTGGTAGAACTTACAAAATAGGCGAAACCCATGAGGGTTCAGCTACTATGGACTGGATGGAGCAAGAACAGGAAAGAGGAATCACAATAACTTCTGCAGCCACTACTGCTCAATGGAATGGACATAGGGTAAACATTATTGACACACCAGGACACGTGGATTTTACTGTTGAGGTAGAAAGGTCTCTTCGTGTTCTCGATGGCGCAGTAGCAGTTTTTTGTGCAAAAGGCGGTGTGGAGCCACAATCAGAAACAGTATGGCGTCAAGCAGACAAATATGGCGTTCCACGTATGGCTTTTGTAAATAAAATGGATACTACAGGTGCAGACTTTTTCAGAGCAGTTCAAATGATGAAGGACAGATTAAAAGCAAATGTAGTTCCAGTGCAGCTACCAATAGGTTCAGAAGATACCTTTGTAGGAATGGTAGACTTGGTTAATATGCAAGCTAGAATCTACAAAGATGAATTAGGAAAAGAGTATGAAATAATAGATGTTCCAGAAGATATGAAGGATTTAGCGGAAGAATATAGAGAAGCATTGCTAGAAGCTGTAGCTGATCAAAATGAAGAGCTAATGATGAAATATCTTGAAGGTGAAGAAATAAGCACAGATGAAATAAAAGCTGCTATTAGAAAGGCTACTATAGCATGTAGCATCACTCCTGTACTATGTGGTTCTGCATATAGAAACAGAGGTATACAACCGCTATTAGATGCAGTAGTTGACTATATGCCTGCTCCAATAGATATTCCATCTATAACAGGAGTAAAACCAGGCTCAGAAGATGTTGAAGAAAGAGCATCATCAGATGACGAACCATTCTCAGCATTAGCATTTAAAATTATGGCTGACCCTTATGTAGGTAAACTTGCTTTTTTTAGAGTATATTCAGGAGTACTTGATTCAGGCTCCTATGTATTAAACTCAACAAAGGGTAAGAAAGAAAGAATAGGTCGTATATTACAAATGCATGCAAACAAGAGAGAAGAAATAGAAAGAGTATACTCAGGAGACATTGCAGCAGCAGTAGGCTTAAAAGATACAGGAACAGGAGACACTCTTTGTGATGAGGATAATCCTATAATACTAGAATCAATGGAATTCCCAGAACCTGTTATACACGTAGCAATAGAGCCAAAAACTAAAGCAGGTCAAGATAAGCTAGGAATATCCTTAGCTAAACTATCTGAGGAAGATCCAACATTCAAGGCATATACTGACCAAGAAACAGGTCAAACTATAATAGCTGGAATGGGAGAATTACACCTAGAAATTATTGTTGACAGGCTTCTAAGAGAATTTAAAGTAGAAGCAAATGTAGGTAACCCACAAGTTTCATATAAAGAAACTATTACAAAAGAAGCAGATGTTGAGGCAAAATATGCAAGACAATCTGGAGGACGTGGACAATATGGTCACGTTAAGATTAAGCTTGAGCCTAGAGAACCAGGTGCAGGTTACGAGTTTGTTAACAAAATCGTAGGTGGAGCTATACCAAAAGAATATATACCAGCTGTTGACAATGGTATCCAAGAAGCTATGCAAAATGGTATTTTAGCAGGATATCAGGTATTAGATCTTAAGGTAACTCTATATGATGGATCATACCACGAGGTTGACTCATCAGAAATGGCGTTTAAAATTGCAGGCTCTATGGCATTTAAAGATGGTATGAGAAAAGCTGGCCCTGTAATACTTGAACCATATATGAAGGTTGAAGTTGTTATGCCCGAAGAGTATATGGGAGACGTAATAGGAGACCTTAACTCTAGAAGAGGAAGAATAGAAGGAATGGAGTCAAGAAGTGGAGCACAGGTTGTAAGAGGATATGTACCGCTATCAGAAATGTTTGGATACGCTACTGACCTTAGATCCAAAACTCAAGGTCGAGGAACATATACAATGCAATTTGACCACTATGAAGCATTACCGAACAGCTTAGCTGAAAAGCTTATTAATAAATAATCTAATAATTATAAATAATATAATTCTGTATAGTAGGGAGGAATAAAAAAATGGCAAAAGCAAAATTTGAAAGAAATAAGCCACACGTAAACATTGGAACAATAGGACACGTTGACCACGGTAAAACAACACTAACAGC
>NZ_FNQE01000045.1 GCF_900107485.1 Proteiniborus ethanoligenes | reverse complement strand
CATAGCAGCGGCAAAGTGCTTTAGTTTGGCAATATCAATGCCAACGTAAATCATAGAACCACGTCCTTTATAATAATTGACAACTGTTTTGATCCACCTAGTCTTATTCTCATAGCCTTGCGGGAGATAAAAGTTTAAAACTTATCCAACTATAAATGATTTAAATAAGACAGTGGCAATACACTCCATCTAATAGTCAAGCTATAGGTAATTATAAAAAGTCCACAGTGTCTAATTTGATTATAGCGGATAATTAAAATAAATAAGGAAGGAGAGTATGATTTTAGTCCTTGACTATATCATACAAGGTAATTATGTTAAACATTATAGTAAATGGATGTCATGGAAAGATGGGGCAGGTGTTAGTAAAGCAGATTGAACATGATGATGAGCTTAATATAGTCGCTGGTATAGATACAGAGCCTGAAAAAATAAAAATGTCTTTTCCTGTGTATAAGAATATTTTTGATCTTAAGGAAAAGGCACATATAGTAATAGATTTTTCTAGCCCTAAGGCTATAAACGATTTGTTAGATTATGGAATAAAAACTAATACTCCTTTAGTTATTGCAACAACAGGCATGTCGCCAGAGGATATGGAAAATATAAAAAATGCTTCCCGTAGTATACCAATATTTTATTCTTCAAACATGTCTGTAGGAATAAATATAATACTAGCCCTTGTTCAAATGGCAGCAAAAACAATAGGAGATTTAGCTGACATTGAAATAATAGAAAAGCATCATAATTTAAAGGTAGATGCTCCTAGTGGAACTGCTTATTCTATTGCAGATAAAATAAATGAAGCTCTAAACCATTCAAAAGAGTATGTTTTCGGTAGGCACTCATATACGGAGAAACGAAAGGAAAATGAAATAGGTATCCACGCTATACGAGGTGGTACCATAGTAGGTGAGCATTCAGTAATATTTGCAAGTGAAGATGAAACCATTGAAATATCCCATAGTGCATCCTCAAAAAATATATTTGCCTTGGGTGCTATAAGGGCTGCTAAATTTTTAATAGGAAAAGCTCCTGGCTTTTATAGCATGAGGGATTTAATGGATAATTAAAAGAGCTGAAAATAATCAGCTCTTTTGTTTCTTTTATTCATCAAATGTAAATATATAAGGGATATTTCTATAATAGTCTCCATAATTTAATCCATAGCCTACAATAAACACATCAGGTATAGTGAAGCCTACATAATCTGGCGTTATATGTGTTTTTCTTCTTTCTGGCTTGTCTAGCATAACACAGGATTTTATGGAATTTGGATTTTTTTGTTTTAAATGCTCTAGTATCTTTTCCATAGTTAAGCCTGTATCCATAATATCATCCACTACTAAAACATCTTTCCCTGTAATATCATCTTTTATATCAGTAACTATATTTACTTGACCTGATGTTTCTTCGCCGTGTCCATAGCTGGCAGTAGTCATAAATTCAATTTGAGTAAGTACATTAATTTCTCTTACTAAATCAGAAGCAAAAATAAAGCTTCCTCTTAAAAGAGATACAACTACAAGCTCTTTACCTTCATAGTCAGCACTTATTATCTGACCTAGTTCTTTGACCTTTTTGCTAATATCATCAGCAGAAAATAAAACCCTTTGCTTTTTATTCATTTCCATATAAGATCAACTCCTTTAGAAGTAATTTACAAATTTATTATGATTGCAAACCTGCATATTTTAAACTCATTCTAATCTAAAGAATTTACTTTGTCAATGTTTTAGCTAATACATATTTTAAAAATAATTAATAAATTTGTTTAATTTATATAATAGTTTATAGGAGGATTTTTAAAAAATCTATTGAATATAATTTAATGGGCATGATATCATCACTATTTTTATAAATTTAATTTAAATTTAATGGGAATATTTTATTTTCTTTTGACTATAATATACAAATATACAAAAACACTATATACTGGAGTTGATAAAATGAATGATATGGACAATGTAGAAAAGCTACTATGTGAACTTTCTATATCTTTTATTACATTATTTGATATGCTCAAGAAAAAAGGAATCATAAGTCAAAAGGAATATATTTCTCATACAAGTTTTAAAAAAGAATTTCTTCAAAATACACGCTATAATAATAATTAGTTTTGTTCATTATTAATAATTTCAATTTCTTCTTTGGTTAAACAAAATATTTTAAAAATCATATCATCTAATAAAAGACTTAATGAGTCTTTTGTTTTTTTCTTATGTTCTTTATCTACGGTCTTTTGATTCTTTAATTCTTCATTTAGTGAAATTATTTTGTTTACAATATTTATTATTTCCTCTTGTATAGATTTGGATGGGATATTTACTGGACTGTTTTGAATATGGAATATTTTAAGCTGTGGAAATAGTTTACCTTGTTCTCTAATTAAGGAACTATATAAAAAGTTATAAAGTTTAGAATTTAATAGTGCTAATAAGTATTTTAACTCTAATTTCTCCTTGTTTTTCAATGTTAGAGAATAAAGTGTATTTAGAATATAATATCCTTCATTATCATAGGAACATATAAACCTATCTGCTGTCTGTCTTATGATAATTTTTTCTTTATTAATCATATCAGGCCTCATAAAGGTAGCATATTCGCCAGCCTTCCTGTCTATTAAGCTTTTATCATCAATAAAATATAATCCTGACCATTGATGATAATATCTCAACACATCCTTTCCTCGCAATATTTTTTTTGCATTTACTCTGCTATTATCCTTTGTTAATAGCTTTTCTCTAATATTACCTGTAGCTATTCCCGCAACCACTTCGGAAACATCTTCTATTTTTAAAGGATTACTTTTATATATTTTTTCTCTAAGCTTAAATACAGCATATGAGGAATCAATATCAAAAACATTTAGTAATGTACTATAGTAAAATTCCTGAGGTATCAGTTTAAAATCTTTAGTCCTAATATCTCTTTTTTTGTTTTCACTATGTGATATGTTTTTACACACAATCCTATTATGCTTAGAAAATTTTCCTTTATTAAGAGTCAAAATAATCATGTTCATGCTACACTTTGAAATATGTCTTCTCCTAGATTGATAATATTTGAAATGTTAGAATTGTCCAGTATATACTTTCTAGTTCCGGAAAAGTTGTTGTTTGAAAGCAAGTTACCTGGAACGACAAAAGAAAGGATTCCTTTTTCTTGTAAAAGGAGTATTGACTTCTCTATAAAAAGACTATAAATATCAAATCTTCCAACTGCAGTAGTATAATTTATCTTCAAAAAATTTTTATCATAATATTTATTTATATTCCTGTTCTCAAAATAGGGTGGATTGCCTATTATTAAGTTAAAGGAATAATCATCAACGAGAGATTGTTTTAAAAAATCCCTTATAAATAAATTGTATTTAAAACTAAAGAGTCTGCCAGTTTTTTTAAACATCTTAATAGTTAATAAATATTTGCACATTTGGATAGATTCTGAGTCTATATCAATACCATATAGATTATCTTCAATTATATACTTGCAAATACTCTCTGGAGTATATTTGCCCGTTTTAGAATATAGCTCAAATAACACATCAAATATATATAATAAAAAGGCCCCACAGCCACAAGCAGGCTCTATGTTCTTACCGTCTTTGATACAATTTTATAATGGAGAATTTATATGTTGGTAGGTTTTATTTAGCAGGAAAGCCCTTATATCAAGGGCTTTATGAGGTTTAATTCTATTTTAAAAAGTATATTTGTTTAGGTAATCTATGGAGAGTAGATCCATCTCTACTAAGTTTATTCTATTATAATTATTATTGCACACACCAGCAGTGCTAATTATGTCAATAATTAAAAAATATAGATATAATTAAAAGGTTCTAATATTAAAAAGCAGATAAGATAAAACCCACTTAACTAGGCTCTTTATTTTCTATTTCTTTTAGAGTTGTTCCATCTTCTGTTTTCCATTCTACAAGCCCATTTGCATGGCCACCAATAACAAAAGCTGCAGCATATGAAGGGCTATTAACTAAAACATTTTCTTGCAAAATACCATGCTCATCTATTTTTGCTTTTAACCTTCGTTCCTTTATTCCTGGTGGGATACTTTCAGAGTCAATGGTTTCAATAAGACTTCCCTTCAATATAACAAAACCTTCTCTTGTCTGCTTGCAACTTGCCTCAATTAACTTCCCACTTTTACGGCTATTCCTCTTCATAAAAAGTGTTAATTCATCATCATCAATTATTTCTTTTACTTTTGGTGTGCTGGACTTTTCAGCTAAAGCCTCAAATAATTTATGCCCCAAAGTCCCCATTACAATCTTGGCATAATCTATAAATTCTTCTAGTTCACTTTCTTTTTCTTCTGTTATATTCCCCATGGTAGGATCATTGCTGTTTTTAACTAAATAACGACCTGCTTCTGTTGCCATTCCAACAAAGCGATTTTCAAGGTAGCTTATTTCTGTCGGTCCAAAAGAGTTGTTAGAAGTTGTAAAAACGATAGCTTCCGTCCAATAATCTTTGTCAGGATTTCGCTTATGTTCTATTAATCTATATAAAATACCTTCTCCATTTTTACGAATTCCTGCCTGTCCTATATAAACAACATTTTCTCCTGTCTGGTCAGAAGTTCCAAAAAGAAAATAAACTCCACTTTGCTTAAGATCATCCCGTTCTTTACATTTATCTAGTTCTGTTCTAGGTATTTTATATGCAACGCCTGTCCAATTAGCGAGAGTGCATTTTATCCTCCCAACAGCTGTCCCATCCATCAGAAATAAGTTTATGCTTTTCCCTCGTACCGCCACAACAAAACCTCCTTTCTACTTTACTAAAACCAAAATTTAAATTGTATCTATCCATGCAGATACTTTTTCTAAAAAATCATCTCTTCGGTATTGATCATTATAAAAAGGTAACCCCATTATTTTATACTCATTTCCAGATATTAAAGTTTTAGGAATATAATGCTTTTCCCCTATTTTATTTAAAAATTCCTCTTTCCATCTATCTTCCTTAAGCAAATGATTCCCTTTAGGTTCAATGTAGGTTTGATAGTTAGATATATTATCACTGTTCTTTTTTGCCACAAAAAGCAGATAATCAGGCTCAAATCGTTCACCATGTTCAAAGCTATAAATAGCGAGTTCGGGTATTCTTTCATTTCTAACTACATAATACTCTAATCCCTTAGCCTTTAATTTTGGTTCAATATCAGTTTTGAAAAATTTAATAAATAATTTTTCTTCACTAGTCCCATAATTATCGTTGAAAACATACCAACTCTCTTTTGATAAATCAATCTGATATTCTGGATTGGGACAATTCACTTGTGACACACCTTTCCCACCATTTTCATCAAGCCTAGATAGATAAATACTCTTATCCTTAATAACAGATTTAATTGCTTTTGGCTCAAATTCAGTCGTTCCAATATATTCTGGTTTCAAGGAAATTATATAGCTTGATACTTTCTCAAATGCTCCTATACAAGCCTTAAATAAATCCCTACCAGTGATATTTTCAGTAAAATATTTAATCTCAATCGTAGAGTTCCCCAGGTATTCTTCTGAGGTTAAAAATTCTTTCAACGTTTTTACATGCGGGAACTTGCTTTGTATCACACTAAATCTAAGTTCATTAAACTTTTCACTTGCACCAAGCAATACATTATAATCTATATCTTTAAATTTTATAGTTTTTATTTCTGAAGCAGTTGTTGATGTTTTATTATCTCCAATTAAATTTACTACTGCACCTCGTGTTGTTTTTTGTGTATATCTATATACCTTATTTCTAATTCTTTCTTCTAATGATTTTACTTCATCTCTTCCTTTTGGAATACGCTTATTTGAGAATACTAATCCTTTTTTATAAAGCTCAGTATCTTTAAATTCCTTTTTTAGTTTATATTCTAATTTAATAGGATTTTCATCCTGAAGCCCTGTTGCAATTAAAGCCTGTCTTAATTCAGCTATATAACGTGAATCATTTCTGCTATGAAAAAACATAGTTTCTAATATACGATACTCATTGTTAAGATCATTGTCATATTTTCTTTTAAATCGATCTTGTTCCTCTGAAACTTTAAATGGACAATATCTCGCACCACGACCAATTAACTGAGCCTCTTTTATAGTGTATGCACCGATTTTACCAGCTTTTCCACTTGCTTGTCTCGTATCATAAAGCCTTACTATATCGAATAGATTAAGCACATCCCAACCTTCATTTAACATATCTACAGCAAAAATAAGACGAATTGGATTGTCTTCGTCCTCTAGGGAGTTAACAAGCAATTGATTTTCTCTGCTATTATCTGCAGCTCCATTAATAATAATTGAGTTATCCTTAGTAAAACTACTTTTTAAACTATGTTCTAACAGTTGAAAGCTTGAGTCTTTAGTTTTAAAGTAATCTAATGCTTGTGTAAGTATATCTATCTTTGCGGAATAAAGTTCTTGTATTTCTGAGCCTGTTAAAGAATCTATTTTAGAGAAGAACTCCTCGTAAAAGTCCTCCGATTCTTTAATTTTTTGGGATTTAAGCATAATAACGGGTTTAATATTTAGCTTACAGTCTGCAAAAAGATACTTACGATATTCACTCATTATAAGAGCTATCAAAGTTCTCTCCCATGGTTCACTGTCTGTTCCAAAATTTTGAAAATCCTTAGTGTATCCACTAGACCTAAAGTTAATGAGTGGATAGTTGTAGATTATTTTATCAATATAACTCACAATAGTTTTATAATTTTCTATTACGCCATTACTAGTCTATAAAAAGTCTAAATACATCAGGCATATATTTTTCTACCACACAAAGATCAGCAGCATACTTTTCTTTCCTACTGATAAAAGAACTTTGGTATACTTGATGTTTTCTATCCTAAAAACCTATCAACATAAATATGTGCTTTATTATCTACATCTATAATCATAATTGTTCATTTATCATATTTATGTACTTGATTTTATCTTTAAAAACTAATTTATAATATATTATTTGAATAATCAAAATCATCTAATTTTATATTATGCATTATGGATAACTGGGAGCATATTTAGCCCCCAGTCAGACCTCCTTAGATACTAAATCTAATATTTCTTTAAGGGACATTACTTCATCATTTCTTTCAAATACACGATTGCCCCCTAATCGACACCCCGATAATATTAAAAATGCTCTGTTTCCTTCTGGATCCTTGTCATTCAGCCAAGTAACCATATTACTAGTGGTTACCTTTATATCAAAGTTCATGTTTTTATCATCCAAAACATTATCATCATGATAGCATTCACATACTAAGGCTGAAAAACCTATTTCTTGCCCATTTTCCTCTTCTTGTATATAATATTCTGATAAATACCACTCAGGAGGTAAATCGCCAAACACAGAAGCAGGATATTTGTCGTCAAAATATATACATATTTGAGTCCCTGGACCTTGTTCATTAAGATTATTATGGTATCCCAGATATGACCAAGATACTTTGAAACCTAAATCAATTAATTTTATAACAACTTCTGCAATTCTATAATCTGCTTCTATTAGTTTGCCACCACAATGGGAACAGGTAAAAATTAATGCTTTATAATATACTCTTCCACATTCTTGACAAAGTTCCAACATCTTAAGGTTGGTTTTTTCAACCTCAATTTCATCATTTAACATAAACTATCTCCTCACTTTCAAGAATATATAGAAATAACAATCAAGCCCCTTTTATATCTATAAAAAACCTATATTACATATCTATTATAAGACCATCGTTAAAAATAAACTTACCATTCCCATGGCGCATAGAATTTTTAAAATAACCTATATATATATCCCCCTTAAGAATTACCTCTGTGTCTGGTGGTTCCACAAGAATATAGTCCATGCCTTTGCCATTTTTTAAGGAATTTTTATAGTCTCCAAAGAATACATTACCATCTTGTAGATTAACACTACTTTTTACATCATTCCCTTTCCAATCTCCATAACTTATTGTGTCATCAAATACCTTTATACCTAAGCCCTTATAATTACCTCTTTTCATGGAGCCTACAAATATGTAACCCTCTCTTATTTCTATGGATTTTACAGCAGTCTTCTTATCGGTTTCCAAATAATAACGATTATTTAAATTGGTTAGCCCATAAGGCTTTTTACTGCCCAGATATGAGACCTGTCCAGAAACCATATCTATACTTAGTATTGACTCTTTTTCCTTACCCTTCTTATATCTACTAATAGCAATACTATCATAGCCAGGACTTATTTCTACTATATATCCATCCATTTCACCTTTTTTCATATCACCTATGTATAAAGTTCCAGACTGATTGATAACCCCTAAGCCATCCAGCTTATCTTTTTTATAATTTCCCATAGCGAAGTAATTTTCACCAACTATTTCTATTCCTTCGCCACTTTTTTCATTTTTCTTAAACTTTCCCAAATACAAGTTATCCTTATCGACATATTCAACCCCATATCCATTAGCCCTATTTTTAGAATCGACTTCACCTATATATGTCCCATTACTGGTGCTAATAGGAGCTACATTGATATCTTTATTAAATATACTTGATAGACCTGAGAATGGTTTTGCTATATATGAAAAGCCTGCTTTTAGAATTAAAAATAGAAAGGCCAATGCTACAATTGATATAAAGAGACTACCTATAGAGCTATCACTTCTTTTATCAACTTTGTTATAATTATATACTTGATTATAATTATTTGAATTATTGCTGATATTCCTAAATCCTTGTTGAGCATTGCTTTCCAGATAATCAGGTCTGGCTATAGTATTTTGCCTGCTAGCTTTTTTTCTATCTATATGGGCTATAAAATCATCGATTTTTTTGCTTCTGTTGCCCCCATAGTCTTGTAAAAGTTCGGCAAACTCTTCCCTGGATAGCCCTTGTAGATGTGTACGATAATAGGCTGCCTGGAAGCCTTTAGCTCCTGTTCCAAAACCATTTTCAATAACACACTCGCTAATTTTCTGTTGGGTCTTAAATCTTGGGTCACATCCATATTTTATGGCCAATTTTTCCTGAGACACCCTCAGACATAGATTTTCATAGAGAATTTTAAATGTTGTTGGATCCATTGTATCACTCCTACCTGTAAAAAATGCACCTTGATGGTGTTACGCCCTTATAATTTCTTCCCTCTATACATAGTAGCCACCAACCAGTGCCATCAGCGTAACCTGTGATTGGAAATCCACTTCCATCCTTTCTTTTAACTTGATTACCCTTACTTGAGTTTTGATTACCAGGCGAAGTACAATAGCAAAGATCTGCTACTCCATATAATAATGGTTTACCCACTTTTGCATATTTACATTGTTTTCCCATATCATATACTCCTTTTAAGTTTTACCCTTATACTTTTTTAAATTGGTATAAATACTCCCTTTTCCAACTTACACTCAGCATTATTAAAAAAATGTTGACATCTAATATTCCCATTAGGTAAAAATTCAAGCTCTGGCCTTCCTCCGTAATACAATGTTACATCCGCTTGTTCATTTGGTAAATAATGTGCATCTCTTCTATCAGCAGCAGACCAAGCTAATCTTCCCTCGTAAATAGACATAAATATGTAGGAATCCCATACAAAAAAGGCATCTATATTATGAAAAAAATAACAGCATTCTTGAGCATAAGATGATTTTTCCCATACCTGATCAACTTCTTTAGGGACTGTATATCGACGAAACAGAACATGAGCATTATTATAAGAGTAGCCCTCTATATAAGAAGAGTCTTTTCTTCTTATATAGACCAGCTTTTCATCCTTGTTGTATAAAAACAATCCCCTATTCCATCTACCACCTGAATGTTCCTGAACTTCTTTCTTCAAAGCTCTTACGGCTTTCTTTTCATCTTCCCCGGTTCCTTTTGAAAACCTAAGTGTTCCACTGGCAGTGACTAAAGAACCCGCTTTCAAATGCTTTTCTTTTTCACTAGCACTGGATGGAGTAACTTCAATATTATCAGTCTCTGTGTATTTGCTACCACACATTGAGCAAAAGTTTTCTCCATCTTCCAACAACTCATTGCATTGATTACAGCGACGTTCCTTTATTATTACCGCTGTACCACAAAATCCGCAAAATCTTTTTCCAGGCTTAATTTCTTTTTTACAATTTGAACATAACTTCACCATAATTAGCTCCTCCTTATTTAATGTGTTGTATCTTAATCAGAAAGATATTCTTATCACCTATCCTTCTGTATGATATACATCAGTATCAGCAACCTTTTCATGCCCTATATTTTTCCATATTTCTTTTGCAACTTTATTATACTTGATATCTTCAATTTTAAAATTACTACACATCTTCTCTGCCTGTCTCATTACTATTTTCAGGGCTTTCTTTGCCTGTTCTGGTGGATAATCATATTTCTTAAGAAGTCTTTTGATGATGCGTCTCATACCTGCTTGTGCACTTTTTCTTACGCTCCAGTCAATGGTAATATTGCTTTTAATAGCAATTGTCAGCTCCTGTGCTATCTTTTTTAAGGTTTCATCTTCCATGAATTCTTTTACAATATCATCGGCTGTTAAAGCATAATAGAAAGCAATCTCCTCTTCATTTAATCCTAAATCCTTCTCCTCTTCTGTAGCCTTCTTCATTTCATGGGCCATTCTAATCAATTCTTCTATTACCTCTGCGTTGGTAATGGCTTGGTTTCTATACTTATTCAAGGATTTTTTTAGCTTCTCTGAAAACCTCTCAGCTTTTACCAGATTTTTTACCTCCATTGTTTTAATTTCGCCCTCTAATAACTTTCTAAGCATTTCTACAGCTAAATTTTTATATTTTATCTCTCTTACTTCGTTTAAAAATTCTTCTGATAATATGGAGATATCAGGCCTTTTCAGTCCCATAACATCAAAGACATCAATGACTTCCTCTGAAATAATTGACCGCTCTAACATCTGATTAACTCTTGCTTCTATCTCTTTCTTTGATTTTTTATCTACATCTTTTTCTTTGAGCTTTGTTAAACTGGCCTTTACAGCCTTAAAATAACTTACTTCCAGAGCATTGGCTTTTCCTTCATCAGTAGCTGCGCATAAAGAATGAGCCTTGGCTAATTCTACTGCTGTTTTTTTAAACTCCTTCTGCTCTTTCTCGGACTTTCTTATAATAAAGTCCATACCTTCTGTTATAGCCCTTATTCTTTCCTTTTGCGAACTTCCCATATATGAGGAATAATCATAACCATGCATCATAGCTTTCAGTACTTCTAACTTCTCTAGCATTAAAGATACAGCCACAGAGGTGTCAATTGCTGTATTTTGTCTGTCTACTTCTGTATACTCCTTCAGTGCTCTTTTTAGGCTTTCTAAGATACCGATATAATCAACTACAACTCCGCCAGATTTATCTTTGAACACCCTATTTACTCTGGCAATTGCCTGCATAAGATTATGTCCCTTCATAGGCTTATCAATATACATTGTGTGCATGGAAGGTACGTTAAAGCCGGTAAGCCACATATCACGGACAATAACAATCTTCAGTTCATCAGCATTATTTTTAATCCTTTTTGCTAATGTGTCTCTTCTTTGCTTGCCACCTATGTGTTTTTGCAGTCTTTCATTATCAGCTGCACTTCCAGTCATAACTACCTTGATTTTCCCCTTATTTACATCATCATCATGCCAGTCAGGTCTTAATTTAACAATCTCATCATAGAGGTCTACGCAAATCCTTCTACTCATGCAAACAATCATAGCTTTGCCATCTATAGCCTTTGCTTTCTCTTCGAAGTGATTAACAATATCCTCGGCCAGCTTCTTCACCCTATTGGGAGAGCCAACAACTGCCTCTAATCTTGACCATTTGGACTTATATTTCTCTTTTTCAAACTCTTCTTGCCCCTCTGTGACTTCTTCAAATTCGTCATCAATTTTAAGTAGTTCCTCTTCATCTGTCTCTAGCTTTATAATTCTATTTTCATAATAGATCTTTACAGTAGCTTCATCTTCTACTGCCCGTGTCATATCATAGATATCAATACAATGGCCGAAGACAGCAGTAGTGGAGCGGTCCTCCAGATCTATGGGGGTACCTGTAAAACCGATAAAGGAGGCATTGGGAAGGGCATCCCTTATATATTTAGCATAGCCATATTTTAACTCTCCCGTTTCTAAATCTGTTTTTGCTTCTAAACCATATTGACTTCTATGGGCTTCATCAGCAATAATAATTACATTCTTACGTTCTGTTAGAACAGGCATTTCCCCTGCTTCTGGTTTGAATTTCTGAATAGTGGTAAAGATAATGCCACCAGATTCCCGCTCATTTAAAAGGTCAAATAATCCATTGATTTCCTTGGAGTTTTCCTTAACCTGCTGCTTCTTTTGCTCTTCCGATAGCTTTCTTACATCAGCCTGCTTAGGAGTCTGCCTTAATATATCCTGGGATTTAGAAAAGGTATTGTATAATTGGTCATCTAGATCGTTTCTATCTGTAATTACTACAATGGTAGGATTATTTAACTCCCTTACCAGGCCAGCTGTATAGAAAACCATGGAAAAACTTTTACCTGAACCTTGGGTATGCCAGACAACTCCAATCTTTCTATCTCCATTATCACTGGTGGCTTCCTTGGTCTTTTCTAAGGCTTTTTTTACCGCAAAATACTGATGATAGGCTGCAAGAATTTTAATAAGCTTTTTCTTAACTCCTATTTTATTACCTTCAGCATCTCTTTCTTCATCTTGTGATTCCTGAAATAGTATAAAATTCTTTATAATATCTAGTAGTCGCTCTTTGGAAAGCATGCCATAAAAGAGAGCCTCATATTGTGGCTTGGATAAGGGTTCAATAGTCTCACCATCAATACTTCTCCAATTCATATAACGTTCTTCATTAGATGTAATTGTTCCTGCTTTGGCATTAATCCCGTCAGTTAAGATGCAGAAGGCATTGTAGTAAAATAAAGATGGGATATCCCTCTTATAGGTCTGAATCTGATAATAGGCCTGTTCAATTCCTACATTTTCATCACTGGCTGACTTTAGTTCAATTACAACTAATGGAATACCATTAACAAATATAATCAGATCTGGCCTTCTCTCTTCGTTTTCTACAACTGTAAATTGGTTTACTACCAAGAATTCATTATTATTTTTTTTGCCAGCCATATCATCAAAATCAATGATATATGCCCTTTTTGTTCTAATAATATCTTTTTCTTTATAGGATACTTCAATCCCCTCTACCAATAAGCTATGAAAGTATCTGTTGTTTTCTTCAAGCTTAGGGCTATTAAAGGTAATAATCTGCCGATAGGCCTCCTCCAGCGCTTCTGCTGGTAAATCCCTATTAATTCTATATAAAGCATCCTTTACTCTCCGCTCTAAGATTACTTCTCTATAATCTCTTCTCTCTGAATATTCCCCATCACAAGAGATATCAGGCGCAAATATATGCTCATATCCTAGCTCTTGTAATATCTCTATAGCTGCCTCTTCTAAATATTCTTCTTTAAAATTCTCGAATAAACTCATATGCTTCCCCCCTTGTAAATCTGGTTTGGATGCTTCCACTCCTGCAATATTACATTTAGCACTTTATGCTTCATTTTCTTAATCAAAAGGCACTCTGATTTCACCTGACATAAGTTTTGGAACTATGACATCTCGAAGTGTTGATAGAACTTGGTTCTCTAATTCTCTAGCCTCAATATTTATAAAAATACTTTTTATAGTATTTTCAAATTTAGCTAAAATATTTTTTTCAGGAATTATAGCAGGTATTTTTTTCATTTCACTTCCTGATATTTCTTTAAATGTTGAGCCTGACGCTCTGATTTTAATATTATCCATATTCTCCTTTAACCAACAGTAAATGTATTCACTACTTAATCCTTTATACATCCGCGGAACTATTGATTTAAAACCCTGGTTTGTTGTTATTTCATTCTTTGCAATAGCCATATTATCCTATGGGAGCCCTAGAACTAAATAAAACAGTTCCCTTAGGCATTTTTTTTACACTTGTACTCTTATAAGCCTCTTCAGTTATATCTAATGCTCCCCTACTAATAAACATATTTTTATTCTCTGATAAATCTTTTGGTGTAATCCAAGGTATTCCTTTTTCTACAAAATACTTATCTATTTTCCTAGAAGGTGTTGCACCTCCAACTACATCTCCAATATCTTGTATTGTTCCAACCTCCCACCCCTTAGGTATCATGCCCAGTTCACTTTCAACCATTTCTCCACCACTGGACTTATAGGGTTCTCCCTCTTCATTGGGAAACTCAAAATCCACAAACCAATGCTTGAAGATTGCTTGTGCCATATTTTCTAGAGTTTTGTTGATTCGGTTGTTGACTTCTATTTTTTCGTCTAGGGTAGAGAGAATGTGGGCTATGGCTTTTTGTTCTTTAAGTTTTGGAATTTTTACTTTTTGCATACCTAATTCATTGAATGTAATTTGAGGAAATGTTCCTGATCTTGTCTCCGCCAAATTTTGCAATATTGATATAAATCTTTCATTTGTTACCACATAATACAAATATCTATTATCTATATTAGCATTCTTTCTTCTTAAAACCATAAGCTTTGTTGATGCCACATAATCTTTTGCATCAAAATCAACGAAAGCAAACCTTTTATTCTTAGGTCTTATTTCACTATATAAAATATCTCCTTTTATAAAACTCTTTTTAAATTGTCCTTTAAGGTTTTTATTTTTAACATATTCATGATTTAGTACTTTTCCTTCCAATACATCAGATGTATTAACTAAAATGATCTTATCTTTTTTAAATTCATGCTTTACGGATACACTCTCTACTAACTCATCCAACCTATATTCTTTCCACCCATTATAACTCATACCCTAGTCCCCCTAGTTTTTTTCTTATTTCCTCCTCTAGGCGTCTGGATTTGGCGAATAACTCACTTAGCTCACTGGTCAGCTTCTCCATCTTCTCTTCAAAAGGTATGCCATCATCTTCTACATCTTCAATCCCCACATATCTTCCAGGAGTTAATACATATTCATGCTCTCTAACTTCCTCAAGGCTTGCAGATTTACAAAAGCCCATTATATCCTCATATTTACCGTCTATATTTCTCCACTGATGATAGGTATCTGCTATCTTTTTAATATCCTCTTCCCTAAGTTCCCTATGCCTTCTGTCAATCATCTCCCCAAGGTTTCTGGCATCTATGAATAGTATCTCATGCTCTCTGCTTTTATACTTAGGATTATTCTTTTTATTTCTATTTAAAATCCATAGTGAAACAGGTATACCTGTGGAATAGAAGAGCTTATCAGGCAGGGCTACAATAGCATCTACTATATCATCTTCTAACATACTTTTCCTAATTTCCCCTTCATTAGATGTGTTAGAGCTTAAGGCACCATTAGCCAAAACTACGCCTGCAACGCCATTAGGAGCCAGATGATGAATCATATGTTGAAGCCAGGCATAGTTGGCATTGCTTACTGGTGGGATTCCATATTCCCATCTTATATCCTCTCTTAACCTATCTCCTCCCCAGTCACTAATATTAAAAGGTGGATTAGCTAAGATGTAGTCTGCTTTTAAATTTTTATGCAGGTCGTTGTGGAAGGTATCATCATGATGCTCTCCTAGATTACCTTCTAAGCCTCTTATAGCTAGATTCATCTTGCATAATTTCCATGTAGTTGCATTTAGTTCTTGACCATATATGGATAAGTTCCCTATTTTTCCTTGGTGTTCTTCAACAAACTTTTGGCTCTGAACAAACATTCCACCGGAACCACAACAGGGGTCAAGTATTTTTATGTCATTTAGTCTATGATAATTCAAGGTTGCTTTTTTAATAGAACTATCCACCATATATTTAACTATCCAATAAGGTGTATAGTAAATGCTATATTTTTCTTTGTCCTTACCTCTTTTGCTAACAGCATACTCATAGATTTTCAGTAATATCTTTTCGTCCTTCCAGCAAATATTAATTATAGCTTTTTTAAAATAATCATAAGCCTTTGTTTCACCAGCCTTTAATAGGCTATCTATATTGACTTTTCTCATGTATTCATCTCTTATCCCATTGCTTTCCATAGAGAGTAATACTGCAGACAAGAGTATTTCCTCCTCTACATTCACATAAGGTTCTTTTGAATACAAATTATATATATTGTCTATAGCTTCTACAAAAGACTCCATTTTTTCACCTACTAATTTCTTATTTTATTCTGGAGCAATATTTTTTTTATTTCCCTCAATTCAATTATTATTCTATTTAAAGAATATTGTATGCTGACAAGTATTGTCAATAATATAAAAACACCTAATATCCTATAGTCCATATACAATCACCTCAATAGCATTATATCTAGCGTTTGTCATAACTTGAAACGCTTGAAATCACTGTGTTCTATACAGTGATTTTTTCTTATCACTCAAAAATATTTCTATTTTCAAAAAGGGTTTTCGCCTCTTTATGTCAAATAATATAAGTACCACCAAATATTATATTAAGGAGGCGAAGCCCTTGTTTGAACGTCAATTAATCTTTAATAACATTGATTTATTTACATCTAATAGCAAAACAAAATTTTATGAAAAAATCTTCGATATCATTGATTTGTCTAGTTTCCCAAAATATCATTCGTCTAAAGTTGGACCTACTGGTTATTGTCTTCATGCTCTTTTAAGATCCTTTATCGTTATGAAAACTGAAAAGCTAGCTAAGG